>JBGUGY010000250.1:0-2855 GCA_045111775.1 Bacteroidaceae bacterium
TTATAGACGCTGAAAGCGTCTTCGCTAAGTAACCGTAGGTCGGAACGACCTGCGGTATAAGCTCCAATCAACGGCAAGCACTCTGAAAGAGTGCCCCATCTGTCGCAATGGGCGACCGCTTTCAGGGTCGATGATATTTGTATCATTTCTGTCCGCAGATCCTACGGATACTGCGGTTACTGAGAGGTGACGCTTTCAGCGTCATTCCCTGTATCAAAAAATGATTATACGGGAACTTAGTTTTTATGATAATCCGCAATATCCTCGAACTCCGTTTGCTTGCTACCGAAACCCTCTTATGTTCTGCCGAATTTGCAATTCGGCTGTGAAATAAATGGGAATTTGTAATTCCCACCGCTGAAAGACAAGTTATGCGAAGCCGAAGGGATGCAAGAATTCCCACCGCTAAAAAAGCCTTGTATTTTGCTCGAAAGCATCAGTTTTTACGCATAGCTTTTTGTCGCTATGCGACAATGGGAGTTGCAAACTCCCTTTCTTTAATGCTGCCGAATTACAAATTCGTCAGAACCAAGGGGGGAGGCGTAGCAGCCGAATTCTTGCGTCCCTTCGGTAGCAAGCGAACAAAGTTCGAGCGACATCGGCTGAACCAAGAATTTTTCAATTTTCAACTTTCAACTCTCAACTTTCTCTAATTGTCAATTGTCCATTGTCAATTCAGAATTTTCAACTTTCAATTTTCAACTTTCAACTCTCCAATTGTCAATTGTCAATTTTGAATTGTCAATTGTCAATTCTTCTTCCCTTCTCGCCAAGCCTTAACCTTTTGTTTCCGCTCGTTCAGCTCGATGTAACGCCTGTAGTACGACAGCAGGAGAGTGGTGAACGGCAGGGCGATAATCATTCCAAGGATGCCAAGCAGACTGCCCCATACAGAGAGTGACAGCAGGATCACCGCAGGGTTCAGACCTGTAATCTTGCCCATTATTCGCGGCGTAAGTATTGCGTCCTGAATAATCTGCACCACGGCAAACACCACGAGAGCCATACCTAATATATACCAGAAGTTCTCGCCTGTGCTCGCGCTCTTTATCAGAGCCAGCAGAATGGTCGGTATAAAGGCTATCAGCTGCATGTAAGGAACAAGATTCAGTATTCCGATGATTACGCCCATCAGTATTGCCAGCGGAAAATCGATTATGCTGAATCCGATGCAGAACAGCACGCCCACGAAGAAAGCCACCGTAGCCTGACCGCGGAAATAGCTGTTCATGCCCTTCTCCACGTCGCTAACCAGCGTGCGGACCATCTGTCGGTGCTTAAACGGCACAAGGTTCACCCAACCCTCCGAGAATGTCTCGTAGTCGAGCAGAATGAAGAACATATAAAGTATTATTATAAATAATGTGAAGATGCTAAGCACCACGTTGGCAGTACCAAGGAACAAGTCCCACACCTCGGGCAGCGTCTCCTTCAGCGTGTTGGTGAAAGCTTCGCCGTTTACATACTGCTGCAAGTCCATATCGTTAAGATAGTCGCTGATGATATACGGGATTGTTCCCGGCGTCTGCGCCATCTCAGCCTCTTGCGTTATGAATTTCTCGGCAATCTGCACAAATATTGCGCACTCCTCGCTGAGCGAAGGAATGGTCAGCACCAGAAGTCCTGTGAACACACCGATTACTACCGCGATAGATACGAAAATGCTCAGAGCCCTGTTCTTCAGTCTGCACTTGTACTGAAAGAACGAGACAAGAGGGTAGAGCATATAGGCAAGAAGCCATGCAATGAAGAACGGAAGTAGCGCACCCTTAATGCTCTTGAACAAGACATACAATAGTATCAGGATAAGAGCCGAAATACATCCTCGGATGAAACTGTCGAACGTGATTTTTTTGTCGAACATAAGCGTTTTAAATATTTTTTATCAATTGCAAAAATACTTTAAAAAAAGGAGTTGAATTGTAAACTTTCTTTAAAAATGCGCCCAAATTCCTAAACAAGTGTTAAAAAATCTGTAGTTTTTATGAAGTATTCAACTTTATGTATATATTTGCAGCGGTTTAACGAAATAGTCGATGGGAAAATTGTTTGTAGTGCCTACTCCGGTAGGAAATATGGAGGATATGACCTTCAGAGCTATCAGGGTACTAAAAGAGGCTGATTTGATACTTGCTGAGGACACCCGCACATCGGGAATACTGCTTAAGCATTACGAGATAAAGAATGCCATGCAGTCGCACCACAAGTTCAACGAGCACCAGACAACCGAGAGCATCGTAAGAAGGATAAAGGCAGGCGAGACCGTTGCGCTGATATCCGATGCCGGCACTCCCGCTATTTCCGACCCCGGCTTTCTGCTGGTTCGCGAGTGTGTGAGAAACGGCATCGAGGTTCAGACCCTGCCGGGAGCCACAGCCTTCGTTCCGGCGCTGGTAAGTTCGGGACTGCCCGACGAACGCTTCTGCTTCGAAGGATTCCTTCCGCAGAAGAAGGGAAGGGCAACGCGCCTCGAAGCGTTAAAGCAAGAATCGAGGACGATGATATTTTACGAGTCGCCTTACAGATTGGTCAAGACCCTGACGCAATTCGTTGAATATTTCGGTGCCGAAAGGCAAGTAAGCGTGTGCCGTGAGATTTCGAAGGTACACGAGGAAAGCGTTCGCGGCACACTGGCAGAGGTGATACAGCACTTTACCGAGACTGAGCCTAAGGGCGAGATTGTTGTGGTGCTTGCAGGCATCGACGCCAAAGAGGAGAAGGAACACCAAAAGGAACTCCAAAAAGAAGAGCGAAAAAGCAAGAAATATAAAAATAACATTAATAATATTTAAATTAAAAGTACAAAAGTATGAAAAAAGTAGTTTTGTTTGCACTATGTGCGACTATGTTTGTAG
>JBGUGY010000251.1:0-4894 GCA_045111775.1 Bacteroidaceae bacterium
GATAAGCCTGAGCCTTCTCTGTCATCAGTTTGATGGCATCTGGCTTGTTCTCCTCGATACCGATGTAACCCTTGTTTACCTTTACAGCCTTCATGATGAGGTCAACACCAACGAGAACCTGATCTGCCTTCTCGAGCATCAGACGATGGTCGGCAGTAAGATAAGGCTCGCACTCAACAGCGTTGATGATAACGCACTCAGCCTTTGCTCCCGGAGGAGGACAGAGCTTAACGTGTACAGGGAAGCAAGCACCGCCCATACCAACAAGTCCGGCGTTCTTTATCTTCTCAACGATGAGCTCTGGAGTGAGGTCGGGACGGTCAGCAGTCTTGACAAGGTCTTCGCTGCGGTCGATAGTCTCTTCCCATTCGTCACCCTCAACCTTTATATATATAGCAGGTTTGCGATAACCGCTTGCATCGATAACTGTATCAATCTTCTGCACAGTTCCTGAGACAGAAGAGTAAATACCTGCCGAAACGAAACCTCCTGCCTCGGCAATCATGGTTCCGACCTTGACCTTGTCGCCCTTTGCAACAACAGCCTTAGCCGGCGCACCGATATGCTGACCAAGCGGGAACACAGCAACCTCAGGGAGGGCTGCAACCTTTATCGGCTGGTCGGCAGACAATTTATTTTCTTCGGGATGAACACCGCCAATTCTAAATGTCTTCACTTTATTCGGTTTTTTGTTTGTTACTAAATTTGATTAAGCCTCTGCCTTTGGAGTTTCCTCTGCCGCAGGTTTTGGAGCCTCGACAGCAGCCTCAGCCTTTGGAGCAGCCGGAGCAGCAGCTGGTGCATCCTCAGTCTTTGGCTTTGGAACAGGAACTTCCCATGTAGCGTGGATTGCGTGGCGCACGTTACATGCGTTTACGCACTGACCGCAAGCCTTACACTTCTCAGGGTCGATGTATGCGAGGTTGTTCTCAAGGGTGATAGCCTCGAACTTACATACCTTAACACACTTGCCGCAACCGATACATGACACGTTACATGCCTTCATTGCAACAGGACCCTTGTCCTTGTTAACACAGTCAACCCACACACGGCGAGCAGAACCTTTCACTACACGACCCTTTGGACGAATCTCGATGATGTTACGCGGACAAGCCTTTGAACATGCACCGCAAGCTGTACACTTCTCTTCGTCAACCTCTGGCAGGCCAGTCTCTGGGTTCATGTGGATGGCGTCGAACTTACATGCGCCAACACAATCGCCACAGCCCAGACATCCGAACTGACAAGCAGTCTCGCCTGCACCTGTTGCATTTGCAACGCGGCAAGAGATTGCTCCGTCGTACTCGACAATGCGAGGGCGGTTCTGGCATGAGCCGTTACATCTAACAACAGCCACCTTTGGCTCGGCAGCAGCAGCCTCAAGACCAAGGATAGCTGCAACCTTCTCCATTACAGGCTGACCGCCTACTGGGCAGAGCTTGCCCTCGAGCGAACCGCCGTCGGCAGCCTTTACGCATGCTGCGGCAAAGCCTGAACATCCCGGAAAGCCACATCCACCGCAGTTTGCCTGTGGCAAAACCTCAGACACCTGTCCGATGCGTGGATCTTCGTGAACAGCAAACTTCTTAGAGGCAAAGAACAAGACCAAAGAAGCCAACAGTCCTATTGCTCCAAGAACAATTACTGCAATCAGAATTACATTCATAAGTTTGATTTTTATTATTTAGTTTTTTATTATTGTAAAAGAAAATTTCTTTGTCAATCTGGCACGCATAGTATACAGAACGAAATAATATGGCACAAGAATGCCAAGGCCTGCAGCGGCCGCAACAATCTCGTTCTTACCAAAGGCATAGTATGCAGCGAACGTAGCCACGAGCAACAGCACAAACGGATACATATATGCAAGCAGTACGGCCTGAATGCCGTATGATGTTGCACCAACCACCGTCACCTCGTCGCCTACCGCATAGTTAGTAGCTTCATAGTCGTAAATATCTATAAGATGTTCCTTACTCTCCGCCGACTTACACATGTCCAACGCCTTGCAGGATGCACACGCCGACGTTTGTACAATCTTTACTTTAATATGATTTTCTTCTATCGAATCAATTATTCCCTGATGTTTAATTGCATCTGCCATATTTGACAAGTCTACATTACAAAAATCGAGCAAATGTAGGTATTTTATCTTAAACAAAGAAAAAAACAAGTGATTATTTTTTCAATAAATACTCTTTTCTTTAAAATTGTTCGGATTTATCACAATTATACTAAAAAAAGTCACCGTTAATGCAAACGGAAATGTTTTTTTACCTATTTTTGTTTGCCAAAAAGTTTAGTATTTACTATTATTTAATAAACATGAAAAGATTTTTGTTCTTACTATCACTCATTGCTGCTGTTACCACAGGAGTAAAGGCTCAGAAGCCTGAAATCATCAAGCTATGGGGCTCTAAGGGAGCACCAACCGACAACGGACTTGCCGGTCAGGAGAAAAAAGAAGGCAACGGATATGTAAACGTAGCCGAGGCAGAATTGTGGTGCTATCCAGCCAAGAAGGCGAACGGAAAAGCTATCGTATGCTGTCCTGGCGGCGGCTACACTCACCTTGCCTTTGCACACGAGGGAACAGACATGGCTCAGTGGTTCAACAATCAGGGAATCACTTTCTGCGTTCTGAAGTACCGTATGCCAAACCAGCACAACGGCGTTCCGTTGGAGGATGTTAAGCAGGCTCTGAAGGTTGTACGCGACCACGAGCGCGACTGGGGCGTTGACAAGCGCAAGGTGGGAATCATGGGCTCATCAGCCGGCGGACATCTGGCTTCAACAGCAGCCACTCACCTCTCATCTGCCGAAGGTCCTAACTTCCAGATTCTTCTGTATCCTGTAATCTCTATGGACCAGAGCATCACTCACCGCGGCTCAAGAGAGAATCTCATCGGTAAGAATCCGACAGAGATGGTTGTCAAGGGCTTCAGCAACGAGCTTTGCGTTAGCGAGACAACTCCAAAGGCATTCATCGTATTCAGCGCCGACGACAAGGTTGTTGTTCCAGAAAACACAATCCGCTACGCTCAGGCTCTCATTGCACACAAAGTGCCTTGCACAATCCACATGTACCCTATAGGCGGACACGGCTGGGGCTACCGCGACTCGTTCACATACAAGAGAGAATGGACTGGCGAGCTTGAGAAGTGGCTCTTGGAGATGGACAGATAAAATAAGATGTGCATTTTCAGATACTTATTCTTTGCCAATCAAAAAAAAAGGATTATCTTTGCAGCCGTCTTTACGAGTTAGAGACATTTCAAACCTATTATTCATTTTAAAAACATTTTAACAAAATGGCTACAAGAATTAGATTGCAGCGTAACGGTCGTAAGAGCTACGCTTTCTACTCAATCGTTATTGCTGATGTAAGAGCTCCACGTGATGGTAAGTTTACAGAGAAGATTGGTACTTACAACCCAAACACCAATCCTGCTACAGTAGATTTGAACTTTGAGCGTGCATTGTACTGGGTTGAGACTGGTGCTCAGCCAACTGACACTGTTCGCAACATCCTTTCAAACGAGGGCGTTTACATGATGAAGCACCTTAAGGGTGGTGTAAAGAAGGGCGCATTCGACGAGGCTGCTTGTGCTGCTAAGTTCGAGGCTTGGAAGAACGCTAAGACTCAGAAGACTGACGCTGCTAAGGCTAAGGTTGCTGATGCAAAGAAGGCTGACGTTGCTGCTCGTCTTGAGGCAGAGAAGAAGGTTAACGAGACTATCGCTAAGAAGGTTGCCGACAAGAAGGCTGCTGAGGCTCTTGCTAAGGCTGAGGCTGAAGCTGCTGCAAAGGCAGAGGCAGAGGCTGCTGAGGCTCCAGCTGAAGAGGCTGCTGCAGAAGCACCTGCAGAGGCATAATCAAAATCTTCTTATCTTAAGATTTAAAAAGGCTGTTCCAATCGGAGCAGCCTTTGATTTTTATTTTAATCACTATTATTTATAGTGTATCACCTTATTCCGTCTTTGCAAGGCAACAAGTACGCTGCGTTCCGCTAACGGATTTAAGCCGCGGAATGTTGTGTGCCTCTTCAAAACGTCAAGAGACATTTCGAGAAGCAATTTTGCGATACATTCATCAGCAAAAAAACAGCCCCCAAAATCTGCACAATAATATAAAAATACAGTCCCTTATTTCTTTTTTATTTCGTACCCTATTTTATCAAACGCTGTTACGAAATCCTCGTATTTACACTTGTTTTTATCATACACTATTGTTACAGTCTGGTCAGCAACAGAAGTCTGAATTTTCTTCGTTCCTTTTACAAAGCGGACGTTCTGTTTTATCTTATTCTCACAATTATTACAGTGCATCTGAGGCGATGTGGTAACCACAAGTGTATCATTGCAACTCTGTTTTCTTTGAGCATTGACAGAATTTGCAGTCAACGCCACAAAAATCATGACGATAATCTTTCTCATTGTTATGTATTTTTATAATTTTTCGAATTTAAAACGAATGCCTATATAAGCCATTGCTCCTTCAGTCGGTCCCCAAATCTGAGTGGCATCAAAAGCTGAAGACCATGGATTTGATGCCTCAATAACAGGATTTCTCATTTTATATCCTGTAAGATTCTCGCCACCGGCATAGACTGAAAAATGACGGAATTCGCGAGTAATCTGCGCCTGCAACTGAAAAAAAGACGGGTAGACTGATTGGTCGTACAACTCACCTTTGCCGTTAAGATGCCCTGTAATGTCAAACTGCCATAGTTCCATTGGAGTTTTGTACGACAGCGTGAGAAGTCCTTTATATCGCGAAGTCAACGGACGACGGCGTAATCTGCCATCGTATGATGTGCGAACATCATTTATGCGGAATGCTCCAGTAGCAGAAAAGCCCTCGGAAAACGGATATGTTGCTTCAATCTGCATAG
>JBGUGY010000252.1:0-11106 GCA_045111775.1 Bacteroidaceae bacterium
GCGATAGATGCGTGGTCTGTTCCCGGTACCCAGCAGGCATTCTTGCCGTCGAGACGAGCCTTGCGGATAAGGATATCTTGGATAGTATTGTTAAGCATGTGTCCCATGTGAAGCACACCTGTAACATTTGGTGGAGGGATAACGATGGTGTAAGGTTTGCGACCATCGGGCTTGCTGCTGAAAAGCTTGTTGTCAAGCCAGTACTGATACCATTTTTCCTCTACTTCAGAGGGATCGTATTTGCTTGCTAATTCCATATATAATTAAGTTTTTTATTTGCAAATTTCAAAACGCGGCAAAGTTAGTAAAAAAAAGCGTATCTTTGTACCTGAAAAACCAAATATATGCACAAAAAGATTCTACAGATTGCCGTTCCGGCGATAATAAGTAACATAACCGTACCGCTTTTGGGTTTGGTCGATGTGGTTATCGTCGGTCATCTGGGCGCGGCGTCGTATATCGGAGCCATTGCCGTGGGTGGCATGATGTTCAGTCTGATATACTGGATTTTCGCCTTCCTGCGCATGGGAACGAGCGGCATGACGGCTCAGGCGTGGGGCAGGCGAGACCTTGGCGAGGTGGCTCGGCTTTTTGTGCGTTCCATGACGATTGCCTTTGTCATCGGACTGACTCTCATTGTGTTGCAGAATCCTATTGTCGATGTCGTCTTCAATTTTATATCGGCATCCGATGAGGTGCGACTTCTGGCGTGCCGCTATTTCGGCATCTGCATCTGGGGTGCGCCGGCGGCTCTGGGCTTGTTCAGTCTGTCGGGCTGGTACATCGGCGTGCAGAATTCGCGTTTGCCAATGTGGGTTGCCATCATTCAGAACGTGGTGAATATTGTGGTGAGCACGGTTCTCGTCATCTTCTTCGGCATGAAGATTGAGGGCGTTGCCATTGGCACTCTCGTGGCTCAGTATGCCGCCCTTCTGCTGGCTCTCGGCTTGTGCCGGAGATACTACGGCAGAGTGGTGCGCAGGGCTGAAATCATGAGGTCGTTCGGGCGTGGCGAGATGATGCGTTTCTTCAGCGTAAACGGCGATATCTTTCTGCGTATGCTCTGCCTCGTTGCCGTAACGGTCTACTTTACCTCGGCTGGAGCGAGGAACGGCGATGTTGTTCTTGCTGTAAACACGCTTATAATGCAGTTTTTCACCCTGTTCTCGTATTTTATGGACGGCTTTGCATACGCCGGCGAGGCTCTTTGCGGAAAGAGCAAGGGCAGCGGCGACCTACCTTTGTTTCGTGCCACGGTAAGAGGCTTGTTCGGGTGGGGTGTTGCGCTTGCCGGAGTCGTCTCTTTTGTCTATCTTCTTGGCGGCGAGGTGTTTGTAGGGATGATGACCGACGACGCATCGGTCGTGGCAGAATCGTCACATTATATTATGTGGGCTGGACTGATTCCCGTAGCCAGTTTTGCGGCTTTTCTGTTCGACGGCATCTTCATCGGAATAACCGCCACAAAGGGAATGCTGGTGTCTATGTTTACCGCCATGCTTTGTTTCTTCGGCATTGTTACATTATGTAATGATTACAATAACCATGTCTTGCTTTTTGCCTTCGTGGTTTATCTGTTTGCGAGGGGCGTTATTCAGTATGCAATATACAAGATGTATATTATCCGCAAATTTATCTAATTTTGCTAAGTGGACTTTGAAAAACAAACCGACTTTCGTTAAAGATTAAAATTTTTGTGGCTTTAATGCTTCGTTTTTATAAAAAAAGAAAAGCGTAATGTTTCTTATTTGATATAATGGGTTAATTTTGGCAACGCTAAAAATAGACTTAATATTATATAAAAAAACAACTTGTATTACGTAGTTAAATAAAGAAATGTTTAAAAACTTTCATGGATTCCATTTAGTAGAATCTTATCACAACAGTAAAGGCCAGAAACGCTTCAGGGTAGAAGGCTATGCCAAGGCTGTAATTGCAGCTATAATTTCGATTGTTATTGCATGTCTGCCAACCGAGGTTTTTGGCATTCCGAATCTTAATCCGGTACAGCAGAGAGTTATTGCGGTATTTTGCTTTGCAGCCATCATGTGGCTTTCCGAGGCTATCCCGTCGTGGTGTACCTCGGTGCTCATCATCGTGGTTATGCTCTTTACCATATCCGACAAGTCGCTGACCTGTTTCATGGCGGCAAAGGAAGAGGGCGCGTTGTACGTTCCTTACAAGAACCTTATGCATTGCTTTGCCGACCCAACAATCCTCCTGTTCATTGGCGGATTTGTACTTGCCATTGGTATGACAAAGACTAAGCTCGACGTGGTGCTTGCAAAGAAACTGCTTGCTCCGTTCGGCACAAAGCCAGCAACAATCCTCCTCGGATTCATTCTTGTAACAGCCATTTTCTCGGCATTCGTCAGTAACACGGCAACGGCGGCTATGATGCTTGCCTTCCTTGCTCCTGTATTGCGTGCAATGCCCGAGGGTAGCAAGGACCGTACGGCTCTGGCTCTTGCTATTCCTATCGGAGCAAATATCGGCGGTATTGCAACGCCAATCGGTACGCCTCCAAACACCATCGTGCTTGGCTACATGAACGAGACTCTTGGCTTGAGCATAAGTTTTGGCGACTGGATGCTGAAGATGGTTCCGCTGGTTGTACTTCTTCTGCTCTGCGGATGGGTTATGCTGCGCATTCTGTTCCCATTCTCTCAGAAGGAGATTAAGCTTGAGATTGAGGGCGAGTTCAAGCCCGACACACATACTTGGATTGTTATTGCTACGTTCATCGTAACCATCTTCTTGTGGTGCTTCAGCGACCGTTTGGAGTGGGGCTTGAACAGCAATATCGTAGCCATGCTTCCGATTGCTATTTTCGCCGTTTCGGGAATCCTTACAAAGCGCGACCTTGAAGAAATAAACTGGGCTGTGCTGTGGATGGTTGCCGGTGGTTTCGCTCTTGGCGTTGCTCTCAACACAACCGAGCTGAGCAAGGTTCTGGTAGATGCCATTCCGTTCTCTCAGTGGAGCGCGCTGCTCGTTATGATTGTTTCGGGCATCGTATGCTTCGGATTCTCTAACTTCATCAGCCACTCGGCTGCCGCATCTCTTCTCACACCAGTTCTCGGCGTTGTTGCCGGAGCTATGGTAACGGGTGGAGTACTCGATATGGGCGGTGTGGCTCAGATGCTCATCGGTATTGCGATAGCAGCCAGCGTTTCTATGATTCTGCCAATCTCAACTCCTCCTAATGCCATTGCCCATTCTACGGGCTTCATCAAGCAGAACGACATGATGCTTGTCGGCGTTATCATGGGTATTCTTGGCTTGGTCATCGGCTATTGCTGGATGTTCCTTGTATTTTAAAGAGAAATAAAAATGTAAATAGATTTAATCTTTTCTGGTCCGTGTCTTTGCGAAAAGATGCGGACTTTTTTATGCTCAATCCCGAAAATCGTAATACGCCAATAACCTTTCCGCTTGCGAATTTAGATGGCACAAACTACACGCTTTTTCCATAGCCTCATCCCGAACGAATCCCGAAGGCATCCCGAACATTCTTTCTCATCTTCCATACTCCAAATTACTATGAATTCTGAATAAAAATTCCCATTGTCAATTGTTAATTGTTAACTGTCAATTCTCCAAAAAGTCCTCTTTTTTTTGATTTTTGAAAAATATCGTTATATTTGCATCCGAAAACTATCTCGATAATAGACTGGAATAAGTAAATATCTGACTTTCAATCTTATTAATAGTGCAAAAAAATAACATTTAATTCTAAAATCAAAAAGATGAAAACATTTTTTACAATGTTGATTGCCGTGCTGATGCTAAGCGTTCAGACAGTTTCGGCAAAGGAAAAGGGCGTGGTGTGGGAACGTCCTGTGGTTACCGAGAAGAACGATAATATTGATGGGTATTTCAACACGCTTCTTGACATAAAGCGCGTTGAGTTTGCCGACGACGAAACGCGCGTGATGATGCACGTTGCCTTGCGTCCCGACAATTGGTTGCAGTTTGCCTCTGCCACTCGTCTGGAGTGCGACGGCAAACGATATGCCTTGAAAAAGTGCGATGGCATGGAACTCGACAAGCACGTCTATCTTAAAGGGCGTGGCGAAAAAGATGTCGTGTTCCACTTCGAGCCGCTGCCGTCATCTGCCACAAGATTCGATTTTGTTGAAGGCGATGCCGAGAGAGCGTTCGTAATCCGTGGCGTGCAGAACTTTGGTTCGGTGGCGCACCAGATGTATCCTACAAGCTGGCGAAACGAGCAGACGGGCGACTGGGAGATTGGCTTCTACGAGGATTTTGCAATATACGACTGCAAGTTCTGGAACTATAAGCAGAAGCAGCAGAAAGGTGACAAATACACGTTCGTGCTCGAAAATGACGGCAAGGAGATTGTGGTGAATGTCGACAAGATAAAGGACGGCAAGCGCATAATTGCCATCGATGGCAAGAAAGCCACTTATTCGCTCCTTACATCTATTACTTTGCCCGACTATCCTACGAAAGACACGAATCCAACCTTCAAAAACACACATTTCAAGACCGATACCGTAACGCTTGTGGGCTGGCTCAGAAACAGACCGCGCGCCGAAAGGTATGATGACAATTCGTACAATGTTAATTTTACCAATCCAATAACGGGCGAGGAAGTAAATGTTTTCGGCAAAATGGATTCGCTTGGCAGATTTGTAGTAAAAGTGCCGATGCCAAACTCTTTCGAGGCGTTTTTCGATTGGGACAGAACATTTATCCGCACAATCCTCGAGCCGGGCGAGACTTACTTCTTGTTCTACGACTTTAAGTACGGACACAAGTTCTTTATGGGCAAAAACTGCCGTTTGCAAAACGAAACGCTTGCCTATCAGTACAGATGGCAGCAGTATCGGTATAAATATGACATGACCGAAGACGATGCGAGAAAGATGTTTGATGGTATGAAAACTCAGAACTCTGATATCGTGGCAGAGCTGAAGGAGATAGCCGAGAAGCATCCAACGGTTTCTGACCGCTTCTTTGCCTATCGCGCCAAAAGCTACGAGGCAGAGGCGGCATTCTATAATTTTGTTGCACAGTCGTTTTCAAGAAAGTACGAATTTACTCACGATATTGTAGATGCTAATCTTAAAGACTTATGGTCTAAGCGCAACGAAAATAGCCTTATGTGTCGTGCGTTCTGGAATTTTCAGGGCTATTATGTATGGAGATTGATGGATTACAGCAAGTATGTTGTTAGGTCCGACAAAGGAAACGAATCGATTTTCGAATATTTATATCCGCAGATTCTGCGACGCTATCGCGATGCTGGAAAGGTGAAGATTACAGACGACGAACTGGCTCAACTCGAGCGTAACGCCGCAGAGTGGAGAAGCACTTTGGAGGCTGATTTCGACAAACGGAATGAGAAGCCGAACGATTATATGAAGAAGAGTGCCAAGATTCTGGAGCGCGAAGACATAAAGAAGGTTCTCGACGACGAAAATTCTTTGTTCGACTTATACATATTTCTTGAAATTGCCGAGTCTTTGAATATTGACAAGGAAACGCGCGACATTCTTGTTTCAAGATTTTTATACGGCAGAATGAAGGAAACTGGCGAGCCGCTTAACGAAACGGCTGCGCGTTATGTAGACGAACTGGTGTCGCAGCCATCTGCCAAGGCCTCTATCAACACTTTGCAGAACAAGTATCTGGCTCTTGCCAAGAAAGATGTGTCTAAATACACAAAGTCGGCATCGGATGTTGCCGGAATGAGCGACGGCGAGAAGATTCTGCGCAAGATAATAGAGCCTTACAAAGGCAAGATTATTCTGCTCGATGTGTGGGGAACTTGGTGCATGCCTTGCCGAATGGCTCTGCAACAAAGCAAGCAGGAGTACGAGAGTCTGAAGGATTACGACCTTGTGTATCTCTATCTTGCCAACCGCAGCCCCGAAGATGCTTGGAAGAACGTGATAAAGCAGTATGATGTAACGGGCGACAACGTGGTTCACTACAACCTGCCAGCCGACCAGCAGAGTGCCGTTGAGCAGTTTGTTGGCGTAAATGGCTATCCAACCTACCGTCTGATAGACCGCAATGGCAATTTGGTTGACGTTAATGTTGATGCGCGCAGCATCGATGTCCTCAAAAAGGTGCTCAACAAGATAAAGTAACGGGCTACCATGATACAAAAAAGTGCCGCGGCAATCAGTCTTTGCCGCGGCACTTTCTATAACCATAAATAATTCTGTCTAAAACTCTCAGGCAGTCTGTTCTTTCATCATCTTCAGCCATTTAAGATAGCCGAAGATGGCGAAAACCGTGTATATTCCGTAGATGCACGCCTTGAACGGAATGCCCTTGTGAATGTAGAGCGCAAAGCTTATGGCATCTACCACAAACCATAGCAGCCATTGCTCAACATACTTGTGCGCCAGAGCCCACAGAGCCACTATGCTGAGTGCCGTGGTAAAGGCATCGCTCACCGGAACGGTACTGTTGGTGTAGTTGGCAAGAAACCACCATATTGCAAGCCATATAACCAGCGTACAGACCGTAACAGGCAGATAATACGATTTTTTAAGATGCGTAATCGGCATGTCGCCTGCGCCGTGCTTGTCGTCCTTTCTGCCAAGTTTCCAGATGGCTACGCCGTAGACCGACGTAAGGCAGTAGTAGACAGCCATTCCGAAGTCGGCATACAACCCTGCCTTGAAATACAGCACCATGTCTATAGCCGGCATCACTATGCTTGCCAGCCACAGCCAGATGTTTGCCTTGTATTCGAGGTAGAGGTAAACAAGACCTACAACGAAGCCGAGAATGTCGAGGAATTTAAGTGTATCCATCTTGATGTCAAAATTTTAGGGTGATGTTGCCCATCATCGTAAAGCCAGCCATCGGAACGAATCCAAGCTCATAGTATCGGTTGTCGTTTGGATGTCCGTAGCTTTCGCAGATGGCAGAGTAAACCCATCCGCTTGTAGCATATCGTGCGTTGAACACGTTGTTGAGGTCAAGTCCGAAGGCTGCCTCCTTGATGTGCAGCGGCTTTATCGGCATGGTGTAGCCCAAGTGAATGTTCGATACGCTGAACGCAGGCAGAGAGCGGTCTTTGTTCGCGGTATTGTCGAGATACTGGCGACCAACGGCAGATGTGTGCCAAACCGCCGTCATTCCCTTGTGGTGGAAACTAAGGAAGGCGTTTCCCGTAAAGGCTGGCGAGAAGGCGAGGGTAGAGTTGTCGTAATGAATAGTTCTGAACTTAGCCTTGCTGTCCCAATCCTCAACAACCTCGTCGAAATCCTTAATCTTGTTTTGGCTCACCGCCATGTTAATGTCGAGGCTCAGCCAAGAAGTGAAGTCTGTTCCGCATTGGAGTTCTATTCCGGCGCGATAGCTGTCCTTTATGTTCGTTGTCAGCTTTTCGCCAATTTCGTTCTCCTGTCCCGTCTGTACAAACTGGTCGGTATAGTCCATGTAATACAGGTTTATTCCGAGGCGGTATTTCTTGTTGCTGAGTGTGTAGCCCAGTTCGTAGTCCAAGAGCGATTCGGCTTTCGGAGCAGGATAAGAACCGTTGTCCGTAAAGTTGTTGCGTTCTGGCTCGCGATGACTTAGCGCAGCCGAACCGTAGACGCGATGCTCGCCCAGAGTCCATGAAAATCCGGCTTTCGGATTGAAGAAATCGTATTTCTTGTCGATGTCCAGCTTCTGGTTGTAGTAGCCGCTTGTGCTGTCGTAGAACTTGTCGTTTATTCCGTCGGTCTTGTATCCAACGTGGCGATACTGAATGTCGGCAAATACGTCCCATTTGTCGTTTATGCTGAATGCTGCCTTTGCAAACGCGCTTCCGTCCGTCTTCTTTGCATCAGAATCGTAATAGTCGTATCTACCGTTTTTAAGATATTCGGTAGCTACATCCTTGTTGGCGATGTAGGTGATGTAGCCGAAGTGGTTTCCGCTGAAATATTGCATCGTCACGCCGCCAATGATGTCCCATCGGTTGCGCTTGTAGCTTGTGTTCCATACAAGTCCGTAGGTATTCTGCTCCAGACCTTTCTTGCGTACAAAATCGCTTCTCTTAACTGCGTTGCCGTCTGCATCGGTATATTTCAGACCGAACTTGGCAAGTTTGTAGTTGTAGCGGAACTGGTCGTAATAGCCGTAGCCGTAGGTGTAGCGTGCTGATGCCGTTGTGCTCCAGTAGTTGTTTATGTCCCACGCAAACGACAGGATGTTATGGTCTTGCCAGAAGTTGTCGGTCGTTCTGCTCCATAGCGAGCCGTCGTTCATCTTGTAACGCTCGGTAACGTAGTTGCCGTTGGCATCTTTTGCAAAGTTTCCGCTTTCGTCGTAAACAAGACGTTCGTATAGCGAGTTGAAGCGTCCCAGTCCGACTTCGTACATGTCTTTGTACGTCTTGATACCGGTATTTGCGCCGTATGTGCCGTCCATCAGACTGAGGTCGTCGTCGCCTGCGGTAATTCCGTTCCAAGCCTGACCGGTTTTCTCAAAGTTGCCTATGTTCTTGTATCTAACCTGAATACGGTCGTTCATCCAAGTCAGACCGCCGTAGTATGAGCCTGAGCGTCCTGCCGTTCCGTGAATGAAACCGTCGGTATTCGTCTCGTGGTATGCGCCGTCTATGATGAGGTGCTTGAACAGCAAGCCCGACGACAGCGAAACGCCGGCGTTCCAAGTGTTGTACGAGCCGTATGATGCCGAAACCTCGGCTGTTGGTGTTGCTGATGGTACGGCTGTAGACAGAGCAACCGTTCCGCCGAATGCGCCGTCACCGTTGGTAGATGTTCCAACGCCTCGCTGAATCTGTGCCGAGCCGAGTAGCGCGCCATAGCTGTTCATGTTAGCCCAGAAAACGCATTGGTCTTCGGGCGAGTTCAGCGGCATTCCGTCGAGCGTTACGTTTATGCGCGAGTCGCCTGCGCCGCGAATTCTCATATACGATGTACCTGTTCCTACGCCGTTGTCGCTCCACGCAATCACGCCAGGAGTCTGCGAAAACAGCATAGGCAGTTCTTTTCCTGTTCGTGCAAAGCTCTGCAATTCAGTCTTTTTGATATTCGTAATGGCATACGGGGCATTTTTCTGCGCTCTTACGCCGTTAACAACAACCTCTTGCATCTGTTCAATCTTCAGCGAGTCGTACTGCGCATGTGCAGCCGTCGCCACGGACATTGTTGAAATGCCCAGCAATACAATCTTTTTCATGTTCATCTAAAAAAACGGGGGAGTCGTGTCCGAAAAACAACCTATCCATACCTACGTCGGCATTATCCGATTCAGGTTCGAGGGTATCATCTCAGCCAACAAACGGTTAGCACCCCTTGATAATTGTTAAAAAACGGTGCAAAAGTACAAATTTTCTGCCAATCAAGAAACAAAAAACGTTCCGATTATTTTTTCGAGGCGTGGAATTTCGCTTTTTCAGATAGCTTATACAAAAAAGAGGATTCCATTTTCTGGAATCCCCCTTCTTGAAAAATATGGTCAAATGTGATTCTTTTACAGAATTGTCTTGACAGCCTCAAGCATACCCTTTGACTGGATAAGGTCGAGGTACTCCTTGACAAGAGCAGTAAGACCTGGAACCTCGTTGAGGTTCTGCTTGCTCTCCTTCCAGATAACGTCTGTTGCGCCAAGAACGCCCTCTGCAACCTTCTGAGTGTCGCCAGTAGCCCAAAGCTGAGTAAGAAGATCCATAATCTCCTGTGCGTCGTTTGGCTGGATAGGAGCACCGTCCTCGCGAACGCCACCCTTGTAGTAAGTGATGATTGCTGCCAAACCGAATACCAAGCCCTTTGGAAGCTCGCCCTTGCGCTCAAGATAAATCTTAAGACCTGGAAGGTCACGAGTCTCGAACTTAGGGAATGAGTTAAGCATGATGGAAGTAACCTGATGGTCAACGTATGGGTTCTTGAAACGCTCAACAACATCGGCAGCAAACTTCTGAAGCTCCTCCTTTGGAAGGTCGAGAGTCTCCATCAACTCGCCAAACTGTACCTTCTCGATGTACTTGCCAAGAACAGGGTGGTTGCAAGCATCGCGAACGATGTTGACACCGCTGAGGTAAGTAACTGGTGAGAGAACAGTGTGAGGGCCGTTGAGCAATGTTACCTTACGAGCGTGGTATGGAGCCTCGCTCTCGGCAATAAGAACGTGAAGGCCTGCCTTCTCTGCTGGGAACTCAGCACGAAGCTCGTCGCAAGTCATGTTGCTTGCCTTCTCGATAACCCACAAGTGGAAGATTTCAGCCTGAACAACCAAGTTGTCGGCATAGCCAATCTTCTCCTGAATGTCCTTGATTTCGTTGCGTGGGAAGCCCGGAACGATACGGTCAACCAATGTAGCGCATACATAGTTGTACTTCTCGAACCACTCCTTGAATGCAGCATAGTCAGCACCGAAGTCAGCCTTCCAAAGCTCGATGTACTGCTCGATGCACTCCTTCAGGTGGTGGCCGTTAAGGAAGATGAGCTCGCAAGGCATGATGATGAGACCCTTCTTAGGATCGCCGTTGAATGTCTTGAAACGACGGTAGAGAAGCTGTGTAAGCTTGCCCGGATATGATGATGCAGGAGCATCGCTGAACTTGCAGTTAGCATCGAAAGTGATGCCGGCCTCAGTTGTGTTAGAGATAACGAAGCGGATTTCTGGCTGGTCAGCAAGAGCCATGAAAGCTGCGTTCTGTGAGTATGGGTTAAGAGCGCGGCTGATAACGTCGATGCGAGTAAGGCTGTTTACTGCCTTGCCCTCGTCAAGACCCTGAAGATTAACGTGATACATACAGTCCTGACCGTTGAGCCACTCAACCATACCTTTCTCGATAGGCTGCACAACTACTACGCTACTGTTGAAATTAGTCTTCTGGTTCATGTTGTAGATAATCCAATCTACAAAAGCACGAAGGAAGTTACCCTCACCAAACTGAATGATTCTTTCAGGCGCGCATGACTTAGGCGCTGTTCTTTTGTTTAATGCCTGCAACATAATAATATCTGTTTTTTTGTTAATAAATTTCTTAAATGTTTCTGATAAACACCACAAAAGTACGAATAAATTTTGTAATACCAAATTTATTTTATACTTTTGTGTGCGATAACACTAAAAAACGGCGAATTTGGTGCTGTTTAACAT
>JBGUGY010000253.1:0-3309 GCA_045111775.1 Bacteroidaceae bacterium
CTGAGTGCTTCGTTGCGATATTTCTCGCTCGGCGAGGTTAGTGCTTCGGACAATGGTATGACAATAAAGCCATACGAGATGGCGGTAGATTTCGGCTATTCACGAATGCTTTCCGAAACATTCTCGGCTGCCGTTGCTCTTCGATTCATTTATTCGGATATGTCTTACAAGGCCGATGATGAGTCAACTCCGGGTTCTGCATTTGCTGCCGACATCGCGTTCTACTATCAGAACTATGTAATGCTTGCCAACCGCGAATGTCAGCTTGGCATCGGTCTTAATGCCAGCAACATTGGTAGTAAGATATCGTACGATGGCGGAAACATCAACCAGTTTCTTCCGACAAATCTCCGACTAGGAGCGTCGCTCATGGTTCCTATCGACGATTACAACACCTTCAGTTTCAGTGCCGATGCAAACAAACTGATGGTTCCGACCCGTCCGACAATGGATCAGTATGTGGCAGAGACCAATAGTGCAACCGATGATTATTCGGGCTACAACGAGTGGCTGCTCGACCAAGGTTATTACAATGTTTCTCCAATTGCTGGAATCTTCAAGAGTTTCCACGATGCTCCCGGCGGCTTTAAGGAGGAACTTGAGGAGATAAATTGGGGACTCGGTGCAGAATATTGCTATCACAATCAGTTTTCGCTCCGTGCCGGATATCATCACGAGAGCGCGAGCAAGGGGAACAGAAAATATTATTCGGTAGGAGCGGGCTTTAAGATGAATGTCTTCTCGCTCGATGCCTCTTACATTATTTCAACGGCACAGACAAATCCGCTCGATCAGACTTTGCGATTCTCGCTCACGTTCGACATGGATGGTCTAAAAGATATGTTCAGCAGATAAAAATATGAAAATACGCGTTGGATTTGGTTTTGATGTTCACAAACTTGTTGAGGACCGTGAACTTTGGATTGGTGGAATAAAACTTGAGCACGAGAAAGGACTCCTTGGTCACAGCGATGCCGATGTTCTTCTTCATGCTATATGCGATGCCTTGCTTGGGGCGGCTCACATGCGCGACATAGGCTATCATTTTCCCGACACCGCATCTGAATACGAGATGATTGACAGCAAGATTCTTCTGAAGAAGACTGTCGATTTGATAGCAACAAAGGGCTACATCGTCGGAAATATCGATGCGACAATATGCGCCGAACGTCCGAAGATGAAGAATCACATTCCGGCGATGCAAAAATGTATTGCCGATGTAATCGGAATCGATGAAGAAGACGTGTCGGTTAAGGCAACAACAACCGAGAAACTCGGCTTTACTGGTCGTCAGGAAGGAATAAGCGCATACGCAACAGTGCTAATTCAGAAAGATTGATGTTCGACGGCGAATCATACAAGTGGGAAGTCGAGATGTGTCTGAAGTTGCTTCGTGCGGCTCTGACGGGCGTTGCTCCAGACGAAGAACTTTTCGCCTCGCTCACCGACGAGCAATGGCGTAAGATATACTTCGCTTCGGTGGCGCACGGTGTTGCGACGCTGGTTCGCGACGGCTGGCTCATGCTCGACGAGGAACACTTTCCGCCTTCGCAGGTTCGTGTAACTTGGGCTTTCGATGCTCAGAAAACCGAGCGCAAATATGCCGAGAAGTGGAAGGCTTTCATGTCGCTCCATTCGTTTCTGAAGTCGAACGGCATCGATTACATTCTTCTGAAGGGATTCACCACGGCGGCATTCTATCCGATTCCGCATCATCGCGATTGTGGCGACATCGATATTTTCAGCTTTCAGCACGATGAGATTGACGAGCTGATGATGCAGAAAGGCATCGCTTTCGAGGAATCGGGTTGTGATGAGAAACACACGCTTTTCTTCTGGGAAAAGGTGCCTGTAGAGAACCATATTCTGATTTCTTACGAGAAAAGATTGAAATCTCGCGAAAAAGTTACAGATAAATATACAAATATTCTTGCAACTACCAAAAGAAAGCAGTATATTTGCGGTCCGAAAGGAGAACAAGTCGAAGTTGGCGCTGTTCCGGCAAGTATTCTGTTCCCGTATAATGCCTATCACATCGTGGGGCATTACACTTGGCAGACGGTAACGATGCGGCATCTCACCGATTGGTATGTGATGCGCAAGCATGTCTCGGAAGAGGGGGCTGAGTATCCTGAGTCGGTTGCCTTGTATGTTGAGGTGATGGACGAACTCACGGAGCACTATTTCGAAGGCTCGACAAAGCCGCTCAGTGATTTGGCACAGAAGTATGTACAGAGCGTGTATAGCGTTCAGTGCGTGCCAGAGAAGGTCGACTTAAAGTTCTATTTCAATATCCCTAAGCGTTGGAGGCATTTCAAACAACGCTATCAAAAATATTCGTCGCTTGCACCCGAAGACAGGGCAACGGTTTGGGATATCGTGGGAGATTTGTGGCACAGATATGTGCTGCAGCGTAAAGATTGATAAGATAACGCCGACGTGGCTCAGTTGGTAGAGCATTTCATTCGTAATGAAAGGGTCACGGGTTCGAGTCCCGTCGTCGGCTCATTTTAGGGAGCGTTCCGAAAATAAGAGGTCGAACAGATTTTTTCTGTCCGACCTTTTATTTTATTCTTGATTGATTACTTGGTCGAATTGCGAGTCAGTTCGAGTGCATTGTTCAAATCGTTTACCGAAGCCATCTTCTGAGCAAGAGTGCCAGAGAGTGCGACGTTCTTTTCGGTATCAAGATAAGTGTATTCCGTGTTGTCGCTGAACATTGAAACGACCTTGCCCGATTTGTTGCAGAAGTAAAGTCGCGGAATTATGTTCTTGGCAAAAGTGTTGTAAATCGTTCTGGTGTCTTGCGGAGAGTAAGGCAAAATCAGATTGTTTTCCTGCCAGAATTTTGGAATTAATTCTAACTGAGTCTGTTCTCTTGAGATGCAGACGATTTTGAAGTCAGCATCGTTCTGATGTTCTTTATAAAAGGTGTTGACAATCGGAAGTTCCTTCTTGCAGTCGCCACATTCTACGTTGAAGAACATGATGAGCGAGTTGTATCCGATGAGGTCCTGATTCGAAACTTTTGTC
Source organism: Bacteroidaceae bacterium (assembly GCA_045111775.1). Lineage (GTDB taxonomy): Bacteria > Bacteroidota > Bacteroidia > Bacteroidales > Bacteroidaceae > Ga6A1. Next base: position 3,034 of record JBGUGY010000253.1, read on the forward strand.
CCGTCGTTCATTGTTACCGAGAAGTCAGGAACTTTCTCGCCAACCTGCACATTTCCGTAGACGTTGTTATCCTCCTCGAAAATCTTGTCCTTGCATCCGAAAATGCAAAAACACAGTAGTAACACAGTGATGAATTTAACTCTTTTCATTTTATTATCTATTAAAGTTTCAAACATTTGCAGTAGCATCCCTCGAACTTTTCTTCAATATTTTCCTGCGGATTTCTGAATATTCCGTAGACTGTCGAGCCAGAGCCGGACATCGATGCGTAGGCTG
>JBGUGY010000254.1:0-2988 GCA_045111775.1 Bacteroidaceae bacterium
ATAGCAGAGGTCGTGGTTTGTCTCAACCATCCACGTCTCGCGCCATACCCACGACACATGAATTGTGCCCTTTCCATCGACATAAAGCTGCCAATATGCGTTGCGTTTCTTCTCGCCGTCAATCAGAATATCCTGAAGGCGAGACCATTTCTGACTTTTGGCATCGTAGCGGTTCATCACAAGATTTCCTCTGCCCGATGCGCCCGAACGATAGGCAAACAAAAGGTCGCCGCCTTTCAGATAGTAGAATTCGGGATAAGTAACGTCCTTTTCATCGACGCCCGTCATCGGCATCAAATCGCCCAGTCTCAGCGAATAAGGCGCAACGCTTCGGCAATATTTCAAAGCATTTCCATGATGGTCGAACGAGACGTGAATATATCCGTCTCCATCGAGCATGATGCTTATGACATTGTGGGCATCCTGCACCTTTCCGCGATATTGCGAACGTTCAATCTGCCATTTGTCCTTGCCTTGTTTTCGCTTGCCGAGAGTAAGATATCCGTCGGCATCGTAAAAGGCGATATATTGCCAGCCTTTGTGCGTTACGAGCGAGTTGTTGCGAAAAACAGCCGTATTCACCGATGTCTGACTGTATGCCTTGGCAACCGGAACTAACTTCTGCGCCGATGAAACCACAGGCATTGACAGAAGTACGGCGAAAAGAAGATATCTGAAATTTACCATAAGTCTTTTGTTACGATTTCATCTTTCCATTGATGGTCTTTCGGGAACGGCTCACCTCCCCATGCCTTTCGGCTTGTCCAGTCGTCGGCGGCATCTGTCCAGAACGGATGCGTTGCCGGCAGTCCGAGCGGAAGGAAGCCGAGCGATGTCATGTACAGACTTCCGTTGTTTGTGTACCAATCGGCAACATTTGGCTGTCGTCCGCAGAAACCGATAGTCAAGAATCCGCCTTCGTTAAAATTCTCCTTTCCATCGAACATTCGGTGCATCACAGCCGTAAGAGCGCAGCGAACCTGAGCGCGCGACATTCCGGCTGGCAGTTTGTCGTACCACGCCATCAGAGCCAGAGGCTGAAGGCAAGCCATTCGGTAAGGAATGCTGCGACCAAAGACAGGGAATGTGCCTTCGGGTGAAATCATTCTTTCCAAAATGATGCTGAATTTCTGGGCACGCTTCTCGGCACGGGCGTAATAATCGGTATATTTCAGTCGCGAACCATAATGCGACTCGGTCATTGCCCTGAGAGTTTCGAGATACATTGCATGGAACACAAAACTGCTGTAATAATCGAACGCGAACGTCGGTCCGTCTGAATACCATCCGTCGCCGACATACCATTCTTCGACCTTGCGGATGGCTGAATTTATGCGATAACCGTCGAATTCACCGCCAGCCTTTGCCAAGAACGACTCGATTGTTGATGAAAACAGAAGCCAGTTTGTGTAAGGCGGATCAATTCTTCGGAGAAGAGAGAATTCTTCGAGATAGCGTTTCTTTGTGGTTTCATCGAGCGGAATCCACAGTTGGTCGTAGGCGCGGAGGAAACTCTCGGCAATATAGGCGGCATCGACCAGCGGCTGCCCCTCTTTTCGCCATAGCAGATAGTCGGGACTCTCGGGATTCACGGCATTGGCATAACTCTTCAAAGCCCACTCACGAAGTTGCTTGCGCTGCTTTCCCTCGGCTGTATCGTCATCGGGCAGCGAGAGCCATGGAGCAAGACCTGCCATCAGTCTGCCGAAAGCCTCCATGTAAGTAACGCGCTTATCGCGTTTGTCAAAGCTTGGGCTGACCTCAACCTGCATATTCTTCTGAAGATTGCCTCCTGCCATGTTGCTCAGAACAGGCTTTGCCATCTTGTACAGAAGATTTGTCCAGTACTGGCGGTCGCTGTTTGCCTTAGGAGCCTCAGCCTCGAGAAAACGAACGTACTCGCACGATGCCAGAAGGAATGCTCCCACACCGAAGTTAGCTGTCGAATTGGCATCAACCACTTGTCCTGGAATGGCTTTCTCGCCTATCGGCTGAACGTATCCCACGCGACCGTCTTTCTGAAGCGCGGTGTTTTTCAGAAAATCCCACGCTTTCATCGCAACAGGGAGATATGTTTCACGGTCGAGATAGCCGTTGTTTATTCCCCAGAACAATCCGTAAGTAAAGAATGCCGTGCCGCTTGTCTCTGCACCCGGAGCATGTTCGGGGTCGAGAATGCTGCGCGTCCAATATCCTTGCGGCTGCTGAGACTCGGCAACAGCCTTTGCCAAACGTTTATATCTGTCGATGAACAAATTACGATGCTTATAATCCTGCGGAAGGTCTTGCAGAACCTTTGCGAATCCTGCCAGAACCCATCCGTCGCCGCGCGCCCAGAAATCTTTCTTTCCGTTCGTGCTCTTGTGCTTCGGATAAGTGTATTTTGCATCACGATAGTAGAATCCGGTTTCTGAATCGTACATTATGCTGTCGCTGTACAGAAAATACTCGTGCAGTTTGTCAAGATACTTTTTGTTTCCGGTAATCTTGTACATCTTGGTCATTACCGGCATAACCATGTAGAGTCCGTCGGCCCACCACCAATAGTCGTGCTTGGTGGTAGACATTTCGTATTCCATAACCTCGCGGGCACGTCTTATGCGCTTGTCTTCGGGCATGATGTTGTACAAATCGGCATAAGTCTGAAAGCAAATCTGCCAATCGCCAAAAAGAACAAAATCGTCCTTTTCACCGTAGGTATACTTCCATTTTGAGCGGTCGTTGCCTTTTGCGCCCTTCCATTCGTTGAATTCGGCCCATTTCAGCGAGTAATTCAGGTAATTCTTGTTGCCCGTGAGCCTGTAGGCCTCCATGTTGCCTGTGTGATAGGCGGCGTTGTCCCAAAACGAGCGGACTTCGGGTTTGTTGTTTTTCTGCCAATAATCGTTAACCTTGGCGATGATTTTTCTTACATCGGCTGCATTATCGGGCTTTGCGCACGACAACAACGGCACGATGAGACATAGCATCAAAAATCTGATTTTCATT
>JBGUGY010000255.1:0-9138 GCA_045111775.1 Bacteroidaceae bacterium
ATTACGAAATGCCTGAGATTAAGGTCGGCACGATAAAGGCTGCCGATGGTGTTACCGATTTGTACTATCGCATCGTTCTGCCTGTTGGCTTTGATGAGAGCAAGAAATATCCGGCAGTTGTTTATGTCTATGGCGGTCCTCACGCTCATCTTGTAGATGATTCGCGCTTCTACGGTGCTCGCGGATGGGATTTGTATATGGCAAGCAAGGGCTACATCGTCTTTTCTGTTGATAACCGAGGCAGCGAGAATCGTGGACTTGAGTTCGAGAACTGCACCTTCCGCAATCTTGGCGTTGAGGAGATGAAAGACCAGCTGAAGGGTGTCGACTATCTGAAGTCGCTTCCATACGTTGATGCCAACCGTCTTGGCGTTCACGGATGGAGTTTCGGCGGATTCATGACAACGAGCCTCATGACAACATATCCCGATGTATTCAAGGTTGGTGTTGCCGGCGGTCCGGTTATTGACTGGAAATACTACGAGGTGATGTACGGCGAGCGTTACATGGATACTCCAGAGGCAAACCCTGAAGGCTATAAGAATACAAGTCTGCTTAATAAAGCCGCAAACTTAAAGGGCAGATTATTACTTATTTACGGAGGCAACGACCATACATGCGTGCCTCAGCACACGCTTTCGTTCATCAGAGCATGCATCGACAACGGAACACATCCCGACCTGTTCGTATATCCCGGACAGGAACACAATATGCGAGGTCTCGACAGAGTTCACTTGCACGAACACATTACAAGATATTTTGACGACTTTTTAAAATAAAATACTATTTCAGAAAAATGAGAATATTACTGTTAGGAAGCGGTGGTCGCGAGCATGCAATCGCTTGGAAGATAGCACAGAGCAAGAAGGTAGAGAAACTGTTTATTGCCCCTGGCAACGCCGGAACAGCCAACGTGGGAGAAAACGTGGCTATAAAGGCCGATGACTTTGCGGCAATCAAGACATTCGTTCTGGAAAATGCCGTAAACATGGTTGTCGTTGGTCCTGAAGACCCATTGGTAAAGGGCATCTACGACGTGTTCAAGAACGACCCTCAACTTGCAGGAATCCCAGTTATCGGTCCTTCAAAGCAAGGTGCCGTGCTCGAGGGAAGCAAGGATTTTGCAAAGGGCTTTATGCAGCGCCACAACATTCCGACAGCAGCATACAAGACTTTCAACGGGAATACTATCGAAGAGGGCTTGAAGTTCCTCGAAACGCTGAAAGCACCGTACGTTCTGAAGGCCGACGGTCTCTGCGCAGGCAAGGGCGTTCTCATCGTTCCTACTCTCGAAGAGGCTAAGAAGGAATTCAAGGAGATGCTTGGCGGAATGTTCGGAAATGCTTCTGCAACAGTCGTTATCGAAGAGTTTCTGAGCGGTATCGAGTGCTCAGTCTTCGTTTTGACAGATGGTAAGAACTACAAGATTCTGCCAGAAGCAAAAGACTACAAGCGCATCGGTGAGCACGACACAGGCTTGAACACTGGCGGAATGGGAAGCGTTTCTCCTGTGCCATTTGCAACAAAAGAGTGGATGCAGAAGGTTGAAGACCGCATCATCCGTCCAACAGTCGATGGCTTGGCAGAAGAGAACATCGATTACAAGGGCTTCATCTTCTTCGGACTGATAAACGTAGAGGGCGAGCCGATGGTTATCGAATACAACGTTCGTATGGGCGACCCTGAGACTGAGACAGTTATGCTTAGAATAAAGAGTGACCTCGTTGACTTGCTCGAAGGCGTGGCAGAGGGCAATCTCAACGAGAAGAATCTCGAGATTGACGAGCGTTCGGCTGTGTGCGTAATGCTCGTATCTGGCGGTTATCCAGAGGCCTACGAAAAAGGCTTCCCAATCACAGGAATCGAGAATATCAGCAATAGCATTGTCTTCCATGCAGGCACAACGGTTAAGGATGGCGAGGTTGTAACAAACGGCGGTCGCGTAATTGCCGTAAGTTCATACGGAAAGGACAAGGCAGAGGCTCTGGCACAGTCAATGGAAGGCGCCAAGAAAATTAAGTTTAACAAGAGTTATTATCGTACAGACATAGGACAGGATTTGTAATATATGTCGATAAAGAGAATACAGAACGAGGTGGCAGCAAGCAGGTTTACCCTGCCTGTTGTCTGCTTTGTGTCTGCACTTGTGTGGTTCACTCTCTCGGCAGAGACTACAACCACGGGTGCGGAATGTAGCAGATATTGGAACTGGCTGTCGAAGCACTTCGCTTCGAACTGGATGTTGGGCAATGCCTTTATGCTGATGCTCAACTATTTATGTGTTTATCTGGTTATGGAACTAAACAACCGGTATAACATAATCAGGACGCGCACACACATGGCATCTGCTGTATTTGTATTACTCGTATCGTGCAGCGTTTTTCTGCATTCTATTCAGCCTTACGCAGTTATTGTCGTATTGCTTCTGCTGTTTTATCATTGTCTGTTTCCGACATATCAGCAATACAATGCCGTTGGATGGATTTTTAACGCTTTCATGGTTTATGGAGTGGCGTTGCTGTTCTTTCCGCCGTTGTTGTATCTGTTCCCGTTCCTTCTTGTTGCAATGTTCTTGTTGCAGAGCCTTACGCTTCGCACATTCTTTGCAATGCTTATCGGAATTATTGCGCCGTTCTGGTTCGTCGGGGCTTATGAGATTGTCTTTGGCGATGCGTATGCCTTGGCTGAGATGTTCACCGGATTATTTGTAAAGCCTGATTTCGACTATTCGGTAATCGACAGATACCAGTGGATTTGTTTGGGCGTTATAGCGTTCGAACTCATCATTTCGTGGGCGCACTATCTGCACAACATCTTCTTCGACAAGATAAAGACGAGAGTCCTCTTTGCAATATTGATGACGAATGTCTTTGCGATGCTCGTCTTCATAGGGCTCTACCCTATATACTTCAACGTATGGTTTGCTGTTCTTCTGCTAAATGCCAGTCCGATGATTGGTCATAATTATGCGCTGAACACAAGTAAAATAGGTGTCTATCTTTTTTATATTTCAATAATAATAGTGTTGCTAATGGCAACTTATTCAATATGGAAGCCTTTACTCAATTCTTTTTAGACCACGGATATTGGGGCATGGCTGTGGCAGCCTTCATTGCCGGAAGCGTGTTTCCGTTCAGTTCGGAAGCCGTGATGCTTGGTCTGCTTGCCATTGGTCTCGACCCTGTAAAGATTGGCATCTTCGGAACTGTTGGAAATGTTCTGGGCAGCATGTTCAACTATTGGGTTGGAACATTCGGGCGAGTGGAATGGATTGAGAAATATCTGCACGTTAAGCGCAAGAGCCTCGAAAAGGCACAGCGTTTTGTTGGAGGACACGGAGCGTGGATTGGCTTCTTCTGCTTCTTGCCTATCTTGGGCAGCGGAATCGCCATTGCCCTCGGAATGTTGCGCTCTAACGTGGTGCTTACAACAATATCGGTCTTCTTGGGCAAGGCAATAAGATACGCCATTGTTATTGGAGTTTATGTAATGTTTAAAGTAGTATTGTAAATGAAGCATTTTGCATTAAACATATTAGTCGTTCTGCTGATGTTTTCGTCGGTTGCGCTTGTAGGTTGTGGCGATGCCAAGCGCGACCGGATAAACGTTACCGTAACCATTGAGCCTATGCGCTATTTTGTTGAGCAGATAGCCGACAGCCTCGTTTCGGTAGAGGTTATGGTGCCTCAGGGAAGCAGTCCCGAGACATACGAGCCAACGCCTCAGCAGATGGTTTCGCTGTCCGACAGTAAGGCTTATCTGCAAACAGGCGGACTGGGCTTTGAACAAAGCTGGATGGACAAACTTGTGCAGAATGTTCCTTCTATAAAGGTGTACGATACGAGCAATGGTGTCGACCTTATCGCCTCTCATGCCTCTGACAAGCATCATGGCAGCACCGATCCGCACATCTGGACATCGCCCCGAAACGTAAAGGTTATTGCCGAAAACATCTGCAATGCCCTTATCGAGATTGACAGCGTTCATGCCGATGAATATCGCCGTAATCTCGATAAATTCATCGTTCGTATTGAGAACATCGACCGTCAGATTCATGCTTCGCTGAAGGACAAGACGAGCCGTTCGTTCCTCATCTACCACCCGACCCTTACCTACTATGCGCACGATTACGGACTTATGCAGTATGTTGTAGAGATTGACGGAAAAGAGCCGTCGCCGCAGCAGTTGCGTTCGCTCATAGACGTGTGCAGAAACGAAAAGATTTCGACAATCTTCTTACAAGAAGAATTCAATACCCGAAATATCGACCTTATAAGCCGCGAGACTAAGACAAAGCCTCATCGGATAAATCCTCTTGCCTACGATTGGGAGAAGGAAATGCTGAACATTACAAACATCCTTGCCAATGAGTAGCAAACTTCCGTTGATTCAGCTTGAGGGAGTGGATGTTAGGTACGATGCGCGTTCGAGATATGTGCTGAAAAACGTAAACCTGACCATCTACGACAAGGATTTTCTGGGCATCATCGGTCCAAACGGCGGAGGAAAAACGACTCTGTCGAAGACCATCTTGGGTCTTGTAAAGCCAACTGCCGGAAAAATCCGATTCTTCAAGAACGGCAAAGAAGTTAGGAGCATAAATGCCGGATATCTGCCGCAATATACGCAGATTGACAAGCAGTTTCCAATCTCTGTCTACGATGTAATTCTGTCGGGACTGAGCAAGCAGAAATCGCTCTTCCGTCCTTATACAAAGGAGCATCACGCGCGCGTTGGCGAGATTGTTGCCCAGATGGAGTTGCAGGGCTTGGAACAACGCTCCATCGGAACGCTTAGCGGCGGTCAGATTCAGCGGGTTTTGTTGGGCAGAGCCATCGTCAGCAACCCCGATGTGGTTTTTCTCGACGAGCCGAATACTTATATCGACAAGCATTTCGAGGGCATTCTTTACCGACTCTTGAAAAAGATAAACGAGGATTGCGCCATCGTGCTTGTGAGCCACGACATCGGAACGGTTCTTCAGAATGTAAAGACGATTGCGTGCGTAAATGGCGAGGTCTGCTATCATCCCGACACGCAGATTTCTGCCAAGGAACTTGAGGCATACTTCGACTGTCCTCTCGAACTCATCGGTCACGGCGGATTGCCTCACAGAATGCTTGGCTATCACGGCTCGGCACATCGATGGAACTTAAAATAAGTCGACAAATTTTCATTGTATGGCATTAAACTGCTATCTTTGTGCGTTTGAATATAAAATAGAAATAAAATAAGTTAATAACATTATAACCAAATGAAACAGTACAAATTGATAAACAACCTTCTTGGTTGGCTTACATTTGCCATTGCTGCTTTCGTGTTCTGTTCTACCATAGAGCCGACTGCCAGCTTTTGGGACTGTCCTGAATTTATAACCACAGGTTATAAGTTGGAAATCGGACATCCGCCTGGCGCACCTTTCTTTATGCTTACTGCAAACCTATTCTCGCAGTTTGCAAGTGACCCAACAACCGTTGCCAAGATGGTAAACACCATGTCGGCATTGTTGAGTGCCGCATGTATCATGTTCCTCTTCTGGAGCATCACTTACTTGGCAAAGAAGCTTGTATGTCCTGATGAGGAGCAGATGAACTCTTCGAAGATGTGGACAATCATGGCTTCGGGTCTTGTTGGAGCATTGTGTTACACATTCAGCGATACATTCTGGTACAGCGCAGTAGAGGGCGAGGTTTATGCCTACTCATCTCTGTTCACAGCCGTTGTCTTCTGGCTCATCCTGAAGTGGGACGCGCAGGCCGACAACTCGCACAGCGACCGTTATCTCGTTCTGCTGTCGTACCTTGTCGGATTGAGTATCGGCGTTCACTTGCTGAACCTTCTTTGTATCCCGGCAATCGTTCTTGTTTATTATTACAAGAAGAATCCTAATGCCGAGCTGAAAGGTTCGCTTCTTGCGCTTGGTGCTTCTATGATTCTGATTGTAGCCGTACTTTACGGCGTTGTTCCGGGAATCGTTAAGGTTGGCGGATGGTTCGAACTGTTGTTTGTTAACACTTTGGGCTTCGGCTTCAACACAGGTCTTATCATCTACCTTGTGTTGCTTTGCTCTTCGGTTGTGTGGGGAGTTTACGAGAGTCAGAACGACAAGAGCCGTGTTCGCCAGAACATTTCGTTCGTGTTGTCTGTGGCTCTTCTTGGTATTCCGTTCTACGGACACGGCGCGTTGAGCGTTGTCATCGGAATCGTGGTGCTTGCAGTCTTGTATTTTGCCGTAAACTTCAAGAAGCAGGGCAAGAGCATCGTAAGCAGCCGAATCCTCAACACATCATTGTTGAGCATGCTCGTGATGATTATCGGATATTCGTCTTATGCTCTGATAGTTATCCGCTCGTCAGCTAATCCGCCTATGGACCAGAACTCTCCTGAGGATATCTTCACTCTTGGCGAGTATCTTGGACGCGAGCAGTACGGTTCTCGCCCATTGTTCTACGGTCAGGCTTACACTTCGCAGGTTAAGCTCAAGGTTGATGAGAACGGCGGATACTGCGTTCCTGTAACAAAGGAGGGCGCGCCAGTATATCAGCGCAAGGAGAAGCATGATGTCAGCGAGCCAGACAGATATTTCGTGGTTCGCAACAAATATGAGTATGAGTATGCTCAGAACATGCTCTTCCCTCGAATCTATTCGAGCGACCATGCAAAGGCTTACGAAGACTGGCTTGGCGGTGTTGAGGGAACTCAGGTTCCTTACGACCGTTGCGGCGAGATGATATCCGTAAAGATGCCTTCTCAGCTTGATAACCTGAAGTTCTTCTTCTCTTATCAGGTTAACTTTATGTACTGGCGTTATTTCTTGTGGAATTTCGCTGGCCGTCAGAACGATATTCAGGGTAACGGCGAGATTGAGCACGGCAACTGGATTACCGGAATCAAGCCGTTCGACAAGTATGTTCTCGGCATTGATATGGACAAGATGCCAAGCGAGCTGAAGGAGAACAAGGGCTACAATGTGTTCTTCGCATTGCCTCTCATCCTCGGACTCCTCGGTATCTATTGGCAGGCATTCCAGAAAAAAGAGGCTGGTATTCAGCAGTTCTGGGTTGTCTTCTTCCTATTCTTCATGACGGGTATCGCCATCGTTCTCTATCTTAACCAGACTCCTCAGCAGCCTCGCGAGCGAGACTATGCGTATGCCGGCTCGTTCTACGCGTTTGCAATCTGGATTGGTCTTGGCGTTGCCGCACTTGTAGAGAATGTAAACAAATTCATACTGAAGAAGGAAAACAACGTTCTTACATCGGCTGTTGTCGGATGTTTGTGTCTGCTCGTTCCTATCCAGATGTGTTCACAGACTTGGGACGACCACGACCGAAGTGGACGATATACTTGTCGCGACTTCGGACAGAATTATCTGAACAGTCTTAACGGACAGAATCCTATCATCTTTACAAACGGCGATAACGATACGTTCCCATTGTGGTACAATCAGGAAACCGAGGGCGTTGGCACAAGCGCACGTGTCTGCAACCTCAGCTATCTGCAAACCGACTGGTACATCGACCAGATGCGCCGTCAGGCTTACGATTCTCCAGCTCTTCCTATCAACTGGAAACGCTATGAATATGAGAGCGGTACAAACGAGTACATCTCAATTCATCCAGAATATAAGGAGGCAATTGCCAAGATGTATGCCGAGAACAGAGCAGAGGCTGAAAAGGCATTCGGAAAGGATCCGTTCGAACTGAAGAATGTGCTGAAGTATTGGGTTCGTTCAACAAACGAGGAAACTCACCTCATTCCAACCGATACGCTCTACATCACAATCGACAAGAATGCTGTTCGCAAGAGCGGAATGATGATGCCTTCTGACTCTATTCCAGACAAGATGTGCATCTCGCTTGCCGGCAAGAGAGCGCTCTACAAGAGCGATTTGATGATGCTCGAGCTTTTGGCTCAGACTAACTGGGTTCGTCCTCTGTTTGTTGCAATTACCGTAGGTTCAGACAATTACATGAATCTTGGCGACAACTTCATTCAGGAAGGTCTTGTAAACCGTATCACTCCATTCAACACAACAAAGTGCATCAGAATGGATACTGAGAAGACTTACAACACGTTGATGAACAAGTTTAAGTTCGGCGGACTTGAAACTCCGGGACTATATCTCGACGAAACAGTTATGCGTATGTGCTATACTCACCGTCGTCTGTTTGGCGAGCTTGCAAAGAATCTGCTTGCCGAGGGTAAGAAAGATAAGGCCGTGAAGGTTGTTGATTATGTAGAGAAGCACATTCCTGCTTACAACGTGCCTCACGATTTCCAGAGCGGCTCGCTTGATATTGCCAAAATCTATGCCCTTACAGGACAGAAGGAGCAGGCAAACAAGATTCTTAACCAGTTGGAAAAGAAGAGCTTCGAGTACTGCGATTACTATCTCAGTCTGAATGCCGACCGCTTCAAGATGAATGCTCAGGATTATCAGTATCACATCTATATCCTCAACGAGATTGTAAGTCTGCTGCGCAATCAGCGATTCAGCAATAGCGACAATGTGGCTAAGAAACTCGACAGCTACATCAACCTGTATTACAAGAAGATGGGCTATTCTGGTGCTCCAGCAGAACACAGTGTCGAAGGTGATATCGATTCTGATAGCATCATTGAGGAAGGCGAGTAGTACGAAATTCTGAACTTGATATGATAATAGAGCAACCGGCAAAATATCTGCGTTGGCTTTATCCAAAGGCTATTTGGAGAATGGATCCGTCGGAAAAGTCAGTATATCTGACTTTCGACGACGGTCCAATCCCAGAAGCTACGCCGTGGATTATCGAAACGCTCGAACGCTACGGCGTAAAGGCTACTTTCTTCATGGTGGGCGATAATGTGCGCAAGCATCCAAAGGAGTACGAGTTGGTTAAGAGTCACGGACACCGCATCGGAAACCATACTTACAACCACATTGGCGGAGTATTCTTGCTTGCCGTTAATTATCTGAAAAATGTTGATAAGGCAAACAAAGTGCTGAAAACCGACCTCTTCCGTCCGCCGCGCGGATGGATGCGACTTATTCACTACGAGGTGCTGAGAAGGCATTACAAGGTGATAATGTGGGACTTGGTTACGCGCGACTACAGTCGTCGCCTTACAGCCGAAGATGTGTTTAACAACGTAAAA
>JBGUGY010000256.1:0-5271 GCA_045111775.1 Bacteroidaceae bacterium
ATTACAAATCACGTGCTCTGGCCAACTGAGCTAAAGAGGCTTATTTTGCAACGCTTCAGCATCCCTTGATGCGAAAAGCGTTGCAAAAGTAGTCAAATATTTTGAACTACAAAAATTTTTTGCAGTTTTTTTTACTTGCTACGCTGTTTTTCTTTATATTTCTGTATTTGTTTTACCAAAGCGTCAATGCTCAGGTCCACCGCCTCCTCGAAAGAGTCGCAGATTTTCTCTGCAAACAAATCCTCTCCGGGAACTGAAACTCTGATTCCAGCATACTTATTTAGTGATGTTTCTGGCTTGACAACTTTCAATGACACCTCTACCTTTCCTATTTCTTCGCTGAATTTCTCCAACTTTGCAGTCTTCTTTGCAATGAATGCCTGCAACTGGTCTGACGCATCAAAATGAATTGCATGAATTTTTGCTTCCATAATATCTCCTTTCTTTAATTTAGTTTAGGCTCTGGGATGAGCCTGTTTATAAACTTTTTTCAACTCTTCAAAAGATGTATGCGTATATATCTCTGTCGTGGCAAGACTTTCGTGTCCTAAAAGCTGCTTTACAGCCTCGAGTTCTGCATCGTTGTTTAGCATTGCAGTCGCAAAAGTATGCCTCAAAACATGAGGTGTACGCTTTTTCAGAGTAACGACCTGAGAAAGATATATTTTGACAATATTTCCTACTGCATATTCCGTAATCCTTTTGCCTTTATCATCTAAGAAGAATGCTTCTGGCGCTTCCGGAAACATGCTGTCTCTATCTTGCAGATACTTGCGGATTGCATCTTTCAGTTCTGTCGCGAAAGGAATCAGACGTTGTTTGTTGCGTTTACCTGTTACCTTTATCTGCGATGCCGAGAGATCCACATCACGGACATCGAGTCCGATGAGTTCTGCGCGGCGCATTCCCGTGAGATAGAACATCAGTAAAATCAGTCTATCTCTGCTTGCCTTAAATCCCGAACCAAACTCGGTAGAATCCAGAAGTCGGTTCATGTCCGACTCTTTAACGAAGCTTGGCAGGTATTTTTCTTTCTTGGGACCTACGATTTTCAGCGTAGGATCTTCTGTTATGTATTCCTTTCTCAGCAAGAATTTAAAGAAGGTTCTCAAGGAACTTAGTCGTCGGTTAACCGATGTCGCCTTGCCTCCCTTTTCCATCATGCTCATCATCCACTGTCTTACAGCTTCTGATGTTACGGTTTGCCACTCCATTTCTGGATGCTGGCTTTTGAAGAAGGAATGAAACAGCCTCAAGTCATCAGCATATCTATCAACAGTGAGCGGAGAGTAATTCCTCTCATATTTCAGATATATTGAGAATGCATCTTCCAGCATAGAAACAATCGTTACACTTTTATTTTATGCAACGAAAGTAAGAAAAAAAATTCACAATTCAAAGAAAATTGGCGAAAATTATTATTCCTCGTTACGTTTTAGCTGCTGTACATAAACAGCCTTTTCTCTCTTAAGTCTGTTCAAAACAGAAGGTTTGTCGAACTGCTGACGTGCTCTAAGTTCTTTTACTACACCAGTCTTCTCAAACTTTCTCTTAAACTTCTTAAGAGCCTTTTCGATGTTATCACCTTCTTTTACAGGTACTACAATCATGTTGTTGTTTAATTAGTTAATAAATATTTTGTTAGCGGTCGCAAAATTACTTATAGTTTTCGACTTAACAAAATTTTTAAATAAAAAACAGGCTGCCGGCGGGTAGCCAACAGCCTGTGTATGTTTATAAATCAAAATCAGATTCTGATTACAAGTTTGGGTTAAGTGTACCCCAATCCTTGATTGCAGGGATGATGCCAAGAGTTACAAGCTCGTCGCGCATCTTCTGAAGGTGCTCGTAAGAAGCCTGAAGAGCTGCCATCTCGTCTGCAGTACCCTCTGGCTCTGTGAAGTGAACGCCGTCCTTGTCGATAGTTGTAGGCATAGCCATCATCACGTTCTTGTAACCGAGCTTGTCGTTGTTAACGTAGCAACCAGCAGGAAGAGTGAAAGGCTCGCCGCCCATAGCACCCTCGATCATCTTTACAGCCTGATATGCTGGGCTCTGGAATGATGAACGACCGCGAAGCTTGATGATGTTAGAACCACCCTGGATAGTATTGTGCTTGATTTCAGCCCAACGCTCAGCTGAAAGTGGAAGGTCAGCAAGTGGCTTGCCGTCAACCTTAACCTTAGAAGCGAATACAGCCATCTGCTCGCCGTGACCACCGTAAGTATGAGCACCAGTTACCTTATCCTGCTGTACGCCGAACTCCTGAGCAAGCTGCTGCTGAAGACGAGTTGAGTCGAGAGCTGCAAGTGAAGTAAGCTGGTTTGGCTTCAAACCTGAGTGGATAAGTGCAGTAAGAGCTGTTACGTCTGCTGGGTTGAAGATAACTACAACGTGCTTTACATCTGGGCAATACTCCTTGATGTAGTCGCCGAACTGAGCAGCGATCTGGCAGTTACCCTTGAGAAGATCCTCACGAGTCATACCCTCCTTACGTGGAGCACCACCTGAAGAGATGATGTACTTAGCACCTGTGAAAGCAGTCTTTGGATCGACTGTCCAAGTGATGTTTGCACCAGGGAATGCGCAATGAGCCATCTCGTCTGCTACACCGTGAACACCTGGTTCAAAGATATCATAAAGACAAATGTTTGGAGTAAGACCAAGCATAAGTACTGACTGAACCATATTAGAACCGATCATACCGCCGGCACCAACAATAACTAATTTTTCGTTTGTAAGAAAATTCATGTTATATTAAATTATTTGTTTTTAATTTCTCACGCAAATATATAAAATTAGCCTTACAACATTGGAGCATGATTCCAATATATTTCGGTTGAAAAACATCTTTTTTCCATAAATTTGTATATTTGCACTTTATAACTAACGATTTTGTAACATGGAGTTGATAAAAAGAAGACTTGAAGCTTTGCGCTCGTGGATGAAAAAGAATGAAATCGACGCTTTTGTCGTCCCGAGCACAGATCCGCACGATGGCGAATATGTTCCGCAGCATTGGGAGGCAAGAAAATGGATTTCGGGCTTTACGGGCTCGGCTGGTACATTCGTCATAACAACCAGTAATGCAGCCGTTTGGACAGACTCACGATATTTTATCCAAGCAGAGCAGCAGCTCGAAGGCACAGGCATAAGACTGATGAAAGCGGGGCTCGACTCCACTCCTACCATAGCCGAATATCTGGCAAAAGAGCTGAAGCCGGGAAGCAACGTGGGTTTCGACGGATGGTGTTGCACATCGTGCGATTTCATCCCATCAAGCCTCAACGCGGTTGCTACCTCCGACCCATTCGACACAATTTGGGAAGGCAGACCGGAACTGCCGCTCGACCAAGTAATCATACAGCCTCTGGATTTTGCCGGCGAGTCTGCCGAAAGCAAGATTTCGAGAATAAGGGCTGTCCTGAAGGAAAGAGGAGCCGACGCAACGGTTCTGACAAGACTCGACGACATAGCATGGACGCTGAACATGAGAGGCAACGACGTGCATTGCAATCCTGTCTTCATCAGCTATCTTGTTATCTCACAGAGCAAGGCGAATCTATTTGTCGACAAACGAAAGATTTCTGGCGAGGTTGAAAGTTATCTGGCAAGATGCGGCGTTGAATGCTATGAGTATGCCGACTTTCTGAATTTCGACCTTCATCTACCAACGGACAGACTGACATCTTTCTGTCTCGACGGGTCGTGCAACTATGCCGTCCGCAACTATGTCACCAACATCTCAGCCGATTTCTGTCTGCTGAGGGGCGACAACTCGCCTATCGTGCCGCCAATGAAGGCAGTAAAGACAAAGCAGGAGCAGGACGGATTCCACAACGCGATGCTTCGCGACGGCGTGGCTCTCGTTAGGTTCGAGATGTGGCTCGAGGAGAATGTTGCAAATGGCAATCTTACGGAGATAAGCATTGACGAGAAGCTGACATCGCTCCGCGCCGAGCAGGACTTGTTCAAGGGGATAAGCTTCGACACGATAGCGGCATATCAGTCGCACGGTGCAATTGTCCATTACGAGGCAACACCCGAGACTGACGCAGAGATAAAGCCAGAAGGTCTGCTGCTTATTGACTCGGGCGCACAGTATCAGGACGGCACGACCGACATAACCCGAACATACGCTCTCGGAGAAGTAACAGACGAGCAGAAACGCGACTATACGCTTGTCCTAAAAGGTCACATTGCCCTCAGTTCGGCAGTCTTTCCCGAAGGAACTTGCGGCACTCAACTCGATGTACTAGCACGCTCGGCAATGTGGAAGTACGGCATAAACTATCTGCATGGCACGGGACACGGCGTTGGCTCGTACCTCAACGTTCACGAAGGTCCTCACCAGATTAGAATGAACCATATGCCTGCCGTTCTGAAAGCCGGAATGACCGTTACCGACGAGCCGGGAATTTACAAGAAAGACAAATACGGCATCAGAATAGAGAACACTCTTCTGATTACAGACGACAGGGAGACTGAGTTCGGCAAGTTCCTGAAGTTCGAACCGCTGACGCTGTGCCCTATCGACAAGAAGCCGATAGTTAGAGAGATGCTGACCGCCGATGAGATTGAGTGGATAAACAACTATCACAAAACGGTTTACGACAAGCTCGCGCCGTTACTTAACGACGAGGAGAAGGCATGGCTGGCAAACGCAACATCTAAAATCTAAAAAAATATGGCACTAATAAAATCGATAAAAGGACTTACGCCTAAGTTTGGCAAAGACTGTTATTTTTCTGAGAACGCCACAATTGTCGGCGACGTTACGATGGGCGACGAATGTTCGGTATGGTTCAACGCTGTTGTGAGGGGCGATGTGAACTACATCAAGATTGGCGACCGCGTTAATATTCAGGACGGTAGCTGTCTGCATACCGCATACCAAAAGGCTTATATTGAAATAGGTAACGACGTGACAATAGGTCACAACGTGACGCTTCACGGCTGCAAGATTAAGGATTTCGCCCTCGTGGGAATGGGCGCAACGGTTCTTGACAACGCAGAGATTGGCGAGGGGGCGATTGTTGCCGCTGGTGCGTTGGTTCTGCAAAACGCAAAGGTTGGCGACTATGAACTTTGGGGCGGCGTCCCTGCGAAATTCATCAAGAAGATTGACCCTGAACAGACGATGCAACTGAACAAGACGACTGCCTCGCACTATGTTATGTACAGCAAATGGTATGCTGAAGAAACAATTGACAATGGACAGTTGACAATTGACAATTCATAATTCATAATTCAAAATTGTAGAAAAAGGGG
>JBGUGY010000257.1:0-12528 GCA_045111775.1 Bacteroidaceae bacterium
CTTGTACGGTCTGAAATCGTATATCGGCAGATATCTCAGGCTGTATATCGATGTTACCAGAATATATACAATCGAGAACAGCGATACAATCCACTGCGTGCTCTCGGTAAGAAATCTTACCATCCTCAGCGACCACCTGCACAGAGAAATTGCGCACACAAGCAGAACTACGTTCTTATAGAATGTCTGCCAGTTTGTCAGTTTTACGGCATCGCCAAAGCATCCGCAGTCCTTAACCGGGTCGGCTATCGCCAGATAGAGCGTCAGCGGAGTCATTACGAGCATGAACAGCAGCAGCATTACCGTTGCAAACTTACGTCGGATGCCAAACAGAAAGTAGATGCCCAGCACAAACTCGAACATGGCAAGTCCGATGGCTCCGAACAGAAGCAGCGTGTCGGGAATCTTATTCTCCATTCCAACCACCGCAAGATAGTCCTGAAACTTAATCTGGGTGCCTACGGGGTCGACAGCCTTTACGAAACCAGAGAACAGGAACACCGCAGCACAAATAAACCTGCAGATGTTAACCCACCAGTTTAGAAGTATGTTGTTAATCTGTGACTTCACAGAATCCGAGTTTTATCAGACAGAAGACAGAATAGTTTATCATGTCCATGTAGTTGGCATCAATGCCTTCCGAAACGATGGTCTTTCCGTCGTTGCCCTCAATCTGCTTTGTACGATAGATTTTCATCAGAATGAGGTCGAGACACGACGAGCATCTCATAGAACGCCAAGCCTCGTCGTAGTCGTGATTCTTTCTTATCATCAGTTCGAGAGCCTGCTTTGAGTACTTGTCGTAATACTCCATCGCCTTGTCGAACGAGAGGTCGTCGGTATCAGCAAAGCCCAGTTCGAGTTGAATAAGCCCGATGATGCTATAGTTTACAATGCCGATGTATTCTGGGATCTTTCCCTCATCGACAAGCGCCTCGCCCTTTATTTCTATGCTGCGGATACGGTTAGCCTTTTTGAATATCTGGTCTGTGACCGACGACGGACGCATGATGCGCCATGCAGCACCATAGTCTTTCAGCTTTTTCGAGAAGAGGTCGCGGCACTTAGCCATCACCTCGACAAATTCTTTCTGGGTATCCACCATTTGCATTTTTAATTTATCCGTGCAAAGTTAAAAAAAAGAGTCTATAGTAAAAACTCCTATAGACTCTTTTCTTAATATTTTTGTCTTTTAATATCGAATTATCTGGCCTAAACGCAACTTTGAGTTTCTGGCTATGCGATTTTGCTTACACAACTTTGCAATTGTAGTGCCGTGCATAGAGGCAATTTTCGACAGAGTATCGCCCGACTTAACCTTGTGTACTCTTGCAGAACGCTTTGGCTTTTCGGCAACAGCCTCTTCTGCTGTCTCGTTAGCCATGTCGTTAGCGGCATTCACCTCGTCAATTCCGACAGATGCAAGAGCCGATGCCTTGCGGCGATGGTCGCGTGCAGATGCCTTGTGATATACGTAGAAGTCACCGGTTACATCCTGATTCTCGAAGTCGAACAAGAACTTCGGATTGATGGCCTCACCCAGCAGGCGAGTCTCGAAATGCAGATGCGAACCTGTTGAACGACCGGTATTTCCTCCCAGTCCGATTACGTCTCCAGCCTTGACTTCCTGCTCTGGCTCAACCAATTGTTTAGACAAGTGTCCATACACAGTCTCAAGTCCGTTTGGATGGCGTATAACGATGAACTTTCCGTAGCCTCTTCTCTCGTAGCGTACAACTCTCACCTTACCATCGAAGGCAGCGCGGATTGTGTCGCCAATGTAGACCTTCACATCAAGACCTTTGTGAGTTCTTCCCCAACGAGGACCGTACTGCGATGTAATCTGTCGGCTTGTTGTTGGCATACAGAATCCGCGTAGGTCGATTTTAAAGCTATCTGGCATCTGAACATCGCCATAAGCATGAACATACTGAGTGTTCCAATTTGGATAGATTGAATAACCGTCATACTGTCCCCTCTCGGCGTTAATCAGGTTTTGCAATGCTACAGAATCAACGGCACGCATCTTACGGTCGATAGGAGCCTGGCGTGCAATAAGATCTTGGCCAAATGCCGCGGCACTTGACAAAGTCAACATAGAAAAAATCAAAATTCTAAATTTCTTGCTAAAACTCATTGTTAGTTAATTGTCTCTTATAAAATATCACTTATATTTTTTGGATTCGTGCAAATATACGGTTTTTATGCAAGCCCGCAAAGGTTTTTAACATTTTTTAAGCCTAAATACCTGATATTTAACATTTCGAGATGTTCTACAACATGAATTATAGCAAATCTGGAAGTTTAAACAGTTTTGTGCCGTTACTTCCCTTAATCAGAATCGTGCAACCTATTGGTTTACATTTACTTATATATTCTGTAATTTCTTCTATATTTCCAAATGTGCGATACTGATGACTGACCTTCGCGAACTCACTTCCGACCAACCAGACGTCCTTCAAGTTCATTGTCGACACGAAATTGACAATTTTCTCGTGCTCTGCCACACTTGCCTCGCCAAGTTCCTTCATGTCGCCAATGATGAGCATTTTATTCTCGGCATTCATCTGCTTGAAGTTCTCGAGAGCCGCCATCATACTTGTTGGATTGGCATTGTAGGCATCAACGATAAGCGTGTTGTCTGCCGTTTTGACAAGTTGCGAGCGATTGTTTGTCGGAACGTAGTTCTCTAGAGCCGCGTTTATGTTTCCTGCCGAAACACCGAACTCGCGTCCAACGGCAACAGCCGAAAGTGCATTGTCGATATTGTATGAGCCTATCAGATGCGTTGTTACGTTATTCCACTCCGAATCGCCCTCGCGCCATCTGAAGCTCAGGAACGGAGAACAATCGAGCAATTCGCCAACGATTCCTGCGCCATCGGTCTTGCCGTATTCAATGTGTTCGAGACCTGAAGCAATCTTTGTAAGATGCTCGTTGTCGCGGTTTATGAAAATCTTTCCGTTCTTTGTACGGAGATAGTCGTACAACTCGCCTTTTGTGCGAATTACGCCCTCGAACGAGCCGAAGCCTTCGAGATGCGCTTTGCCTACGTTCGTTATCAGACCATAGTCGGCATCTACAATCTCGGCAAGCGTCTTAATCTCGCCGGGATGGTTTGCACCAGTCTCGACAACGGCAATCTGATGCTCGGCTGTAAGACGGAGCAATGTTTTCGGCACTCCGATATGGTTGTTAAGGTTGCCCTGAGTAAAGAGCACGTTATATTCTGTTGACAGAACGGCAGAAACGAGTTCCTTTGTGGTTGTCTTTCCGTTCGTTCCAGTAATTTCGATTACAGGGATTGAGAACTGCTCACGATGATAGTGAGCAAGTTGCTGAAGAGTCTTCAGACAGTCGTCTACAAGAATGTATCTGGCATCATCAGCCTTGGCATATTCAGCCTCATCAACAACGGCATAGGCGCAGCCTTTATCAAGCGCAGCCGAAGCAAAGGCGTTTCCGTTGAAGGTCTCGCCCTTCAGAGCCAAGAAAATTGAGTTTTCCGGACAATCGCGCGTATCGGTAGTGATTGTCTGATGCTTTACAAAAAGTTTATGTAATTCAGCAATATCCATTTCTACAATTATATATTTTATTCCGATAAAACTTCGATTAATAGGCGGTCGAGTTCGTCTGATGTTATGTCGAGCGAGAGCGAACCCTGACGAGCCACGGTTATTCCGCCGGTCTCCTCGCTAACGACTATCGACATGGCATCGCTCACCTGAGTAATTCCGAGTGCGGCACGATGTCTGAGTCCGAGCCAGTTTGGAATGTCTTGGTCGTGCGCAACAGGCAGAAGGCATCCGGCAGCACGGATTTTCATTCCGCTGATAATCATAGCACCGTCGTGCAGCGGACTGTTCTTGAAGAAGATATTCTCGATAAGTCGCTCGCTTACAAGAGCATCAATTTCCTCGCCCGTATTTACAATATCGCCAAGCTGCATGTGCTTCTCGATAATTATCAGCGCACCAACCTTCTGACGGCTCATCGACTGGCACGCCCTGACAATCGGAGTAACAATGGCAAGTTCTGACTTTGTATCTTTTCTTCTGCCAAGAAAAAGGCGGAAGAGCGAGTAGGCCTTGCGCTGCGTTCCGATGGTCTGAAGGAAGCGCCTGATTTCATCCTGAAAGATGACGATGAGGGCAAGAACGCCCACGCTAACGAGTTTGTCGAGGATTGCGCCAAGGAGTTTCATCTCTAACAGACGCGACACCACGAACCACAGTATTATGAAAAACAGAATTCCAAGGAAAGCATTCATAGAGCCGCTCGCCTTCATAAGGCGGTACACATAGTACAGCATCATGGCAACAAGCAGGATGTCTATCGCATCCTTAAGATGGAACTCTATAATACTCAAAAGAATCATTTAGCCAATAGTTTTTGTATAAGGTTTACGACTTCAACGCACGTTGCAACATCGTGTACTCGCAAGATGTTTGCACCTTTCAGCAGAGAAATTGTATTAAGGACGGATGTTCCGTTAAGCGCTTCGTCGGCGGTAATGCCGAGAGCCTTGTATATCATGCTCTTGCGCGATATGCCAACAAGAAGCGGAAGTCCGAATTCGAGCAGTTCTTCCTGATGGTTCATCAGCTCGTAGTTGTGTTCAACGGTCTTTCCGAATCCGTAGCCGGGGTCGAGGATTATGTCCTTTACTCCAAGATCGCGCAACCGCTGCACCTTTTCGGAGAAGTACATGAAGACTTCCTTCACCACGTCATCGTAATGCGGATTCTGCTGCATATTCTGCGGAGTACCCTGCATGTGCATCAATATATAAGGTATGCCGAGTTTTGCAACGGTGGCAAACATATCCTTGTCGAGCATTCCGCCTGAGATATCGTTTACTATTCCTACGCCGTATTCTTCGACGCACATTTTAGCAACGTCGGCTCTGAATGTATCGACCGACACGATGGCATCTGGCGCAATCCGCTGTATGACGGTCAGACCTTTACGGAGTCGTTCCATCTCTTCGGAAGGAGAAACATCGTCGGCATTCGGTCTTGACGAATATGCTCCGATGTCTATTATCGATGCGCCTTCGCCTATTATCTGCCTTACTCTGGCTTCGATTTCGTCCTCGGTCTGCTTTCGGCTGCCCGAATAGAACGAATCGGGAGTTACGTTCAGGATTCCCATTACCTGAGGCTCGGACAAATCGAGCAACTTGCCGTTTATATTCAGAGAATATTGCACTAGTCCTTTCATCTTTGTTTCTTTTTATTTTTGTTTCAGGTTCTTACACATATATCTAACAGGATACCACACAGACGCATATCCAACAGCGAGCACGGTGACAAACACAACGAGCACGTCGAGAAAATGCACGCTTACGGGATAGGCATCAACCACAAAGTTTCCGCCTTCGTCGCCAAGTCTGAGAATGCCGAATGCCTGCTGGGCATAGCACAGAATCAGTCCGATGATGAGTCCTGCCACGGCTCCAAAGGTTGAAATCATTCTGCCTTCGAGCATGAAAATCTGGGCAATCTGACGGTCGGATGCGCCAAGATTGCGAAGCGTCTGCGTATCTTTCTCCTTGTCGAGAATGAGCATCGACAGAGAGCCAATTATGTTGAAGCAGGCAATAACCAAGATGAATGTGAGGAAAACGTATGAAATGAGTTTCTCGACCTTCATAATCTTGAATACATCCTCCTGCTGCTCGTATCGGTCTTTCACAACGAACTTGTCGCCTATCGCCTGCTGAACCTTTTCTTTTGCCTTTTCAACATCAACGCCATCGGCAACCTTCAGTTCGAGCGAACTAAGTTCATCTTCACGGTCGAACAGTTTCTTTGCAAATCGCAGCGACGCAATGACATAGTGCGAGTCGTACCGCTGCTGATGCACCTGAAACAATACGCCCGGCGAATACAACTCATCCTGATTGAAACTTTCTTCGGGATGAAGCATATCTACTTTCTCGCCCTTGGTTGGAGCATAGACCTGCACAGGCTCGTCGAAGCGGACGTTTGTGCCAAGGTTTGCCGCAACGCCAAGTCCAAGGATTCCGTAGTTAAGCACATCGGCCTGAAGTTCGAAGCAACCGTTGCCGTACAGCGTTTCGTTGAACGATGTGAGGCGCTGGAAACTTTCGTCAACACCTTTGATTGTGACCATCTGCTGACGGTCGCGATATCTCAGCAAAGCCTGGTCTTCGAGGCATGGAGTGCACACCACGATTTCCGGAATCTGCTTAACCTTGTCGATGGCAAGTTCGGATTCCTTGAAGTTTTTTCCTTTTACAGCAGTAATCTTCAGTTCAGGGTCGAACGACGTAAAAAACGATGCGACCATGTCGTGAAAGCCGTTAAACACCGAGAGCGTGCATATCAGGGCGATGGTGGCAACGGTAACTCCGCAAACCGAGATGCCCGATATTATGTTTATGGCATGATGCGACTTCTTTGAGAAGAGATAACGGACTGCTATATAAAAAGGAAATCTCACTTCTTCAAAAGTTTATCAATATTTTCGATATAATCGAGAGAATCGTCAACGAAGAACTTCAGTTCTGGAATGATGCGAAGCTGATGACGTACGCGTCCACCAAGTTCGAATCGGATTGACTTTACATTATCGTTGATGTTCTTAACAATCTCCTCGTTTCTGTCAGAAGGGAAAACGCTGAGGTATGCACGGCACACGCTCATGTCGGGGCTTATTCTGACTGCGCTCACCGAAACAAGCACACCACGCATCGCCGATGTCTGCTTCTGGAATATATCGCTCAACTCCTTCTGTATAAGTCGGGCAATTTTGTTTTGTCTTGTAGTTTCCATAAATCTATTTCTTTCTAATTATTGTTAATCCGTCGCGCAGAGGCAGAATAACCTTCTCAACGCGGTCGTCTTTCGCAACCAAGTCGTTGAAGGCTCTGATTCCAACCGTCTGGGCATCCTTGTCGTAAGCCGGGTCGGCAACATGTCCGTCCCACAAAGTGTTGTCGGCAAGCATATATCCTCCGGCAGACATGTGCTGCATAACCATATTATAATAATCAACATA
This sequence comes from Bacteroidaceae bacterium, assembly GCA_045111775.1. Lineage (GTDB taxonomy): Bacteria > Bacteroidota > Bacteroidia > Bacteroidales > Bacteroidaceae > Ga6A1. The sequence continues at coordinate 7,030 of JBGUGY010000257.1, forward strand.
CTTGCGCTTGTCGCCGTCGATAAAGGCGAGGTCGAACATTACGTCCATCTCTGGAAGATGCTCGAGCGCATCACCAATTCTGAAGTCAATCTTGTCGGCATACTGCGAATTTTCGAACCAAGGACGAGTAAAGTCTTCCTGCTCGTCGTTTATCTCGAAGGTGTAGATTTTTCCGCCTTCGTCGAGTCCCTCAGCCATGCAAAGAGCCGAGTATCCGCTGTATGTTCCAATCTCCAGAATATTTTTAGGACGAACCATCCGGACGAACATCTTCAAGAGCCTTCCCTGCAGATGTCCCGAAGCCATGCGCGGTCTGAGCAACTGCGTATGAGTGGCTCTGTACAGACGGTGAAGGTATTCGCCCTCCTCGTCTATATGTTCAAGAATATATTCGTCCAGTTGGTCCGTCTCAACCATAGTTCATTCCTTATAGAAAATTACAGATAGCGGTTTTGGTTTGGCAGAGCGTAGTCCTCGGCATTGTCGAGCACGTCCTTAACCTGATTGATTTCGAGGAACGATGTGCTTGTATGCAACTTGCCGCCGCTCAAATATGCCACATAGTCGTTTGGAGTAAGAACACCATCGCGGAGCAACTTGCGCAGACCTGCGAAGTAATATTCCTGACCGTTCTCTCTCTCTGGCAAGAAGATTGCCTCAACACCGTATGAAAGAGCCAACTGACGCATTGTCTTCTCCTTGTAGCAAATAGCCAATACATTGACAGGTCCGCGGAAAGATGATATGTATCTTGCAGTTCTACCAGTGAAGCTATCGGTGATGATAGCCTTGATATTCATCTTGACAGTAGCCTTTACAGCCTGCTTTGAAAGGAACTCTGTTGGGTCGCAGTTCTCTGAAAGCGGAATACGGATATCATACTGAGTCAGACGGTCTTTCTCTGCCTGACAAGCCACCTTAGTCATAGTGCGGATAGCCTCGAGAGGGTACTTACCGTAAGCAGTCTCGCCACTAAGCATCAAAGCTGATGTGCGGAAGTAAACTGCATTTGCAATATCAGTAACCTCGGTACGAGTAGGACGTGGATTCTTAATCATACTGTGAAGCATCTGAGTTGCAACGATAACCGGCTTGTGAGCCAAGATAGCCTTGCGGATAAGCTGACGCTGAATGCCCGGAATCTTCTCCTGAGCCACCTCGATGCCAAGGTCGCCACGGGCAACCATAATACCATCGGCAACGGCAAGAATCTCGTCGATATTGTCAACGCCTTCCTGATTCTCAATCTTGGCAATGATGCGGATATCACTGTGATGAGCATCGAGAATCTCCTTTATGTCGAGGATATCCTGCTTGTTGCGCACGAATGAGTGTGCGATGAAGTCGATATCCTTCTCGATAGCAAACAGAATGTTGTTACGGTCTTTCTCTGTAAGAGAAGGAAGGTTGATGCGCACGCCCGGAACATTAACGCTCTTGCGGCTACCAAGGCCAGCCTCGTTCTGAACCTCGCAAAGAAGGCTGTCGGCATTCTTCTCAAGAACCTTCAACTCCAAGTCGCCATCGTCGATAAGAATAAGGCTTCCTACCTTAAGGTCGTTGACGAAGTTTGGATATGAAACAGAGATAACGTCCTTTGTACTCAATTGGTCGGGGTTGCCAACGATGGTAACCTTGTCGCCAATGTTGTACATAATATCTTCGTTGCCCTCGGCAAGTTTTGTTGTTCTTACCTCAGGACCCTTTGTATCAATAAGTATGGCAATGCGGTTGCTAACTTCGCGCACATTGTCGATAACCTTTGTTAATCCCTCGCGAGTGGCATGTGCAGTGTTCATACGAACAACGTTCATACCAGCCTCAAACAAATCTCTAATAAAATCTACCTCACATCTCTCGTCAGAGATCGAAGCAACAATCTTTGTCTGCTTTAACATCATAAGCCGTAATTTTTTACTCGTTTATTACTATGGGTGGTTGGTTTTATTTAAGTGTCAGTGTTTCAAGTGTTCTTTAAGAGCCTCAACTGCAAGTCTGTACGAATCGAGGCCGAAGCCGCAGATAACGCCAAGGCATGCACACGAGATGAACGACTTGTGTCTGAACTCCTCGCGCTTGTGAACATTCGAGATATGAACCTCGATGGTTGGGGCTGTAACTGCTCTAAGAGCATCTTGAAGAGCCACAGATGTATGGGTGTATGCACCTGCATTCAGAACAATGCCATCATAGTCGAACCCTACTTCGTGAATTTTGTTAATCATCTCGCCCTCTACGTTGCTCTGGTAGTAGTGAAACTCGATGTCAGGATATCTTTCACACAAAGTTTTGTAGTAATCTTCGAATGATGTGGCGCCATAAATCCCCGGCTCGCGCTTGCCTAAGAGGTTGATATTGGGGCCGTTTATAATCTGTATTCTCATCTTTTTACACAATTTTCTGCAAAATTACACAAAAGTTCGAACATTTCGGCTCTTAGATGCAAAAATAATCATATCATTTGCAACTATTATCCAAAGATTCTTCCGACACGGCACATTCAGGAATACGACCAAGTGTTGGGGAATCTAAGTTCTTATCTTTCTGAGCAAAAACGTTGAGCAAAAAGAACAAAACATTTCATCGCATTAGTTTTTAAGAAAAAAAGAATGCGAACTCCGAAGAATCCGCATTCGTTATGGTTAGTCATGAAATAATTATGCTTTCTTGATGAAATCGACAATCCATGCGCCGACTTCCTTTGTGCCGTACTTAGCACCGCCCTCAACCTGAATCTCAGGAGTGCGGACGTTCTGGTCGAGAGATGCGTCGACAGCCTTGCGGATAAGCGCGCCCTCTTCCTTGAGGTCGAAATACTCGTACAACATTGCAACAGAAAGAATCTGAGCCAATGGGTTTGCGATGTTCAAGCCCTTGCCCTGTGGCCATGAGCCGTGGATTGGCTCGAATACTGGAGTTGACGAACCTGTTGATGCTGAAGGGAGCAATCCCATTGAACCTGTGATGCATGAGCCCTCATCTGTAAGGATATCTCCAAAAGTATTTTCTGTTACCATTACGTCGAAGAACTTTGGTTCCTGAATCATACGCATCGCAGCGTTGTCAACATACATAAAGTCTGTTGTAACATCAGGATACTGAGGAGCGAGTTCCTGCGCAACCTTACGCCACAAACGGCTTGATGCAAGAACGTTTGCCTTGTCAACAACGGTAAGGTGCTTTCTGCGCTGGCGAGCGTACTGATAACCGACCTTCAGGATTCTCTCAACCTCTGGACGGCTGTAGTAGTTTGTATCGAGAGCATCCTCAACGCCTTCTGCGTTTACTGTAGGCTCCTGCTTCTTTCCGAAGTACATACCGCCAGTAAGCTCGCGGATGCAGATGAAATCAGCACCGCGTACAATCTCGTCCTTGAGTGGTGACTTGTGAACCAAACAGTCGAATGTTGTTACAGGACGGATATTTGCAAACAAGCCGAGTTTCTTGCGCATTGCAAGCAAGCCCTGCTCTGGACGAACCTTTGCAGTTGGGTTGTTGTCGAACTTAGGGTCGCCAACGCTCGCAAAAAGAACAGCATCAGCCTCTTCGCACACCTTGAAAGTCTCTTCTGGGAATGGGTCGCCCACCTCGTCGATAGCGTGAGCACCGCAAAGAGCCTCCTTGTACGAAACCTTGTGTCCGAACTTCTCGGCAACAGCCGACATTACAGCCACGCCCTGCTCCATAATTTCTGGACCGATACCATCACCGGCCAATACAGCAATCTTTAATTCCATTGTGTCTTATATTTTTATCGTTACTTTTTATCTTTGTCTTCAAGAAGATTGAGCATCTTTATCGTTGCCTTGATAGCCGCCTCGGTCTGGTCGGCATCAAGTCCGCGTGTCTTGAACTCCTTGCCCTCGAACGTCCAACCGATAGTTGTCTGCACAAAGGCATCGGTTCGTCCGCCTGGCGGAATGTTTACCTGATAGTTGGTGAGCCAAGGGAACTTGCGCTCAAGTTTGTTTTTGTAAATGTGACGCACGGCACGGACAAAGGCATCGAACTGACCGTCGCCGCTAGCATTCTCCTCGTATGTCTCGCCGTTTATCTCGAGTTTCACGCTTGCCATCGGCTTCAGTCCGTAGGCGGTTGTAACAACGTAACTCAGAAGTTTGATGTTCTCGTCGGGAGCATCGTGCTTCAGCACATCGTTTACAATGTACGGAAGGTCGTCTTGCGTAACCTGCTGCTTCTTGTCGCCAAGCTCGATGATTCGCTGAGTAACCTTGCGCGTCTGCTCGGGTGTGAGTTCCATTCCGAGTTCTTCGAGATTCTTCAGGATGTTAGCTTTTCCGCTGCTCTTACCGAGCGCATATTCGCGTTTTCTGCCAAATCGTTCAGGAAGAAGGTCGTTGCAATAAAGATTATCCTTGTTGTCGCCATCGGCATGAACACCTGCCACCTGCGTAAACACGCTCTCGCCTACAATTGGCTTGTTTGGCGGAATGATGATGCCCGAATAGCTCTCAACCAGTCGGCTTGCCTCGTTCAGCTTGCTCTCGTCGATGCTCGTTTCTGCATTGAAATGGTCTTTCAGAATAGCCTGAACACTTGCTAGAGGAGCGTTTCCCGCGCGCTCGCCAAGTCCATTGACGGCGGTGTGGATTCCTTTGCAGCCGCTCAACACGGCAGAGAGCACATTTGAGATGGCAAGGTCGTAATCGTTGTGCGCATGAAAATCGAAATGCAAGTCGGGATAGCGTTTCACCATCTTTCGCATATATTCAAGGCACGAAAGCGGATTAAGCACTCCGAGCGTATCGGGAAGCATGTATCGCTTAATGCCCGAATCTTTCAGGGCATCAACAATCTGGAAAACGTATTCGGGAGAGTCCTTCATTCCGTTACTCCAGTCTTCGAGATACACGTTTACCGAGATGCCGAGTTTCTTGGCATACTCGAGCGACTTCTTTATGTCGGCAAGATGCTCTTCGGGAGTCTTCTTCAGCTGCTGGGTGCAATGTCTGAGCGAGCCTTTGCACAGCAGATTGATGCACTTGCATCCAACCTCGTTAATCCAGTCGAGCGACGTTGTACCGTCAACAAAGCCAAGCACCTCAACGCGGTCAATCATTCCAGCCTTGTCCGCCCATTGGCAGATACGCTTTACCGCCTCTTTCTCGCCCGACGATACGCGGGCCGAGGCAACCTCAATGCGGTCTACCTTGAGGTCGTTGAGCAGAGTTCGGGCTATGATAAGTTTTTCGTGGGGCACGAAAGACACTCCGCTGGTCTGTTCACCATCGCGGAGTGTCGTGTCCATTATCTCAATGCGTACTTGTCTCTGTTTCTCCATAAACTAATCAAGCATTCTTCTGCTCCCAAGCCTCAATCTTGTCCTTGTTTTCAAGAAGGAAGTCGATATCGTCGAGGGCATTCATCAGGCAATACTTCTTGTAAGCGTTGATGTCGAATTTTTCGCTTTTGCCTGTCGAAAGGTTTGTTACAGTCTGATTAGGCACATCAACCTTTACTTCTGCCTTCGGATTTGCC
>JBGUGY010000258.1:0-24929 GCA_045111775.1 Bacteroidaceae bacterium
TTGCGTTTAATCTTCAGTATATACGTGATGACGAATCATGTTGCAAGTATCTCTTCTCCTAGTAGTTGCTCTTCTTCCGACGGTAGCATGTAAGTTTCGTCTGCTTTCTTAAGGTGTTCCTTGTTCAGACCGAAATAATGTATTAAAATAGAGTTGAATGCGTTTGCGAATTTAATCACAAAATTATCTTTTGTGTCAAGAATATGCTGAATGCCGTATGTCAAAACATATTGATTCCAGTCGCAAATCATGTGCATCTTCAGTCCTGTGTGCGTAAGATGATAGATGTTGTGCAGAATAGTGTACATGCAGTAGAATTTTGCCTTGTCACCAACATGCTTTTTCAGATAATCATAGCGTTTTTTGCTACTTAGCGTTGGGTATCGCTGTACAATCTGCTTATGCAGTTCTATCTCAACGCCGTTGATTTTAGCATTGTCATGCTTTTCGATAAACGTGCCTACTTCAACCTTTATTCCATTGGCTTTCAGTAATTTCATGGCCAATGGGGAGTCTTCAACATAGAAATCTATGTCGCCAAGTTTTCTGTGCGATGGAGTCTTGTAAAGTTGTGCTATGTCCGTTCCCTTTATAACATGCGAGCGCACGTTGCCGCCTTGCATAATCTTTCTTAAGGTCAGTATTGTCTGCAAATGAATGGCATAAAGTTTCTCCGTCTTGTCTCTAAGATAGATGAACTTCAGTTTTGTGCGCAGAGGCGGTTGTATTCCGTTTTTTTCAATGCTGTCAAGAATTAGCGGTCCTACGCACTGATCGTACGCTTGTTCGTAAAAACTGTCCCAGAACTCCTGCGGATTGTCAGCAAAAAGTTTCTCGTCTGCTTTGTTGTCGTTTAAGATTGACCCTAACAGGTTGACTATAGCTAATTGTACTTTCTCCATATAGTTGTAATTCAAGAGTGCTAAGTTATCTATATTTTTTATTATGTGCAATACATTGCCGTTATATTTAATATTTTTTTAGATTTTGTAGCGTACTGTCGTTGATGTGTAATTAGAAAATTTGATGTATTGATGTATATTTGCTTTGTATGTTGATGCTTGTAGTGATATATGTAGTGCTTAATAAATATGTTAAATAACTTATTTTTAGTGCGATATTTGCGAATAAACTTTACAAATAAGTAACTCTATGATTAAATTATTTTTTGCGAAAAAATGATAAAGTATGGTGTATGTTATAATTTTTTTGTATCTTTGCACAGATATTATAGAATCTATTAATTCGATTGATATATGAAGAATTTATTACTTTCGTTTATTTGTTTGATGCTTTGCGCCACTCTGGGTGTTAAGGCACAGGTGAACGTGTCTAATTCTACACAGTTGGAAAATGCTTTTACCGAGTATGGTAAGATTGCAAGTTATCAAACTGCGTATAACGAGGCTAGTGCAGAGGTGATTCGTATCCAGAATCAAATGGCTAATGTTCAGCAGTATACAACAACAACAACAACTGAGACTGTGTATGATGATGCGTGCTCTGAGGCGTATATGAACTATGATGCTATTGCTAAAACAACTGAACAATGGGGTTCATTGTATTTGTATGTGGAGACGAAAAGTGAGATTGACTTGACAGAAGAAGGTTGGGATAAGTATTACGATTGGTTGGATGAGGAAGGACTAGATGAAGATAATACTGAAACAATGAAGCAATTCTTGTCGATAGAAAAATATAAGCAGTATGGTGTTGTGTCTACATCTTATAATGTTTATCCTATAGAACCTTCAAAGTTTGGTCTTGCGGTAAGTGTAGAAAAAGTAACAGTTTCAAGTGCTTATCGTAAAATTAGAAAAGCAGTCTTTAATTTATGTTATAGAGCGAAGGTTGGAAGCAATTGGATTGTATCGGAGGAATCTTATGAAGGAGCTTCAACTCAAACTGCCTTTAAAAACCTTATTTCGGCAGTGCTGAAATTACAGGGTGATGAGTTGAATAAGTCTGCACAGACGGTAACAACTACTACAAGTGTTGAGAATCCTGTATATACAGCTTTGCAGAATGATTTGAATGAGGCAAAAAGTGTACAGACTTCAGCAGATGAGGCATTGACCGCTGCAAAAAAATATAAAAAAATTGTTATTGTAGGCTCATTTGAAACAAGTGCTTATGTAGAGAACTTTGGCGGAACAATTTCTGGAAATGGTTATACCATTACAGAACAGAATGGTAATGCATTGATTGGTGAATTGACTGGTAGTGTTGATAAACTATGTGTTAAGAATGCAAAGATTGCGAACGAGAATAATGGTTCTTATATAAAATGTGCTGTAATTTCTGGTGGAATTACTGGATATATTGAAAATACAGGAGTTTCATACAGTTCATTGCCTGAGTTGGCAGCAGCAATGCCAGATGCTTTTGGTGTTGATATGACAAACGTAAATGCTACTCTATTGCCTGTAAGTCAGAATTATAAGGTTTATAAGGTTAGCTATTGGGCTTTGACATCAAAAGACGTTCAGCAGACGAAATATTTGAACGTAAGAAATGGTGGTCTCGTTGGAACTACAAAACCAACTCTTTCTTCAAATGAGTTCTTGGTAATAGAGTCTGCAAACACAAACTCTGCCATAACTGAGAAGAATGTAATTGAGAAAGGCTCTGAAGGTTACATATGTAACGATTGCTATATTACAGATGCAAAAGAATTTTATGCTCCTGTTACGTTCGTTGCAAGTAATTTGACTTATACCCGTTCTTTCTCAACAGATGTATGGTCTTCATTAGTATTGCCATTCAGTCTTAACACAACTGTGCTTAATAATAAGGGTGTTTCTCGTGTTAATGAGTTTGGCTCATTTGAGGGTGGAAATGTAACATTTATTGCTGCCTCAGAAATAGAGGCTTACAAACCTTATATTATAAAGACTACTACTAGTGGGGCTATTTTTAGTAATATAAGTAATGTAAGAGTTACAAAGTCTGGCTCTACAAACTTGACAAAACTTGGTTCAAATGGCTATTTCTATGGTAATCTTGGATCAAGACGTACAGTTCCAACTTTGTCAAACAATGGAATGTATAGAGTTTATGGTTTCAACAAGAATAATCAGATGGCTCGTGGTTCTGAGACTGCATATTTCGACGCTTTCCGTTGTTATTTAATTGCAAAGGAGTCTGAATTTACATCAAGTAGTGCAAATTCAAAGGTAAGAGTACAGTTCCTTGATAAGTATGGTGATGTTGTTGAGGATGAGGCTGCTACGGCTATTGATGCTGTAACATCTAGCAATATGTCTGTAGTTGGTGGTAACAGTGAGATTATTGTAAACTCTGATAAAGAGCAGAGTGTATCTGTATACACAACTGGTGGCAAGTTGTTAAAGGTTGCAGATATAGCAGAAGGAGAAACTGTTATTTCTGTAAATCCGGGAATGTATATCGTTAACGGAAAGAAAGTGATAGTAAAGTGATGATGACTCATCTCAGTTTGTATCGCCCTCGTAATTATAATGTGTGGTAGTACTAATGAGTGACAATGTTGAAATTGATAACTTAAATAAATAGTATATTATGAGTTATAATTATGTAAAGCCGGAGATATACACTGTAGAAATGCAGAGTGTCTTCATGGTCGGATCTCATGATGGAGATAGTAATTTCGATCTTGGGGGTGGAGATGTACCAGGCGAAGACGGTGGCTTCAACGCTAAACAGCGTGGAGGTGGTATCTCGTGGTCATCAATAGATGATGAGGATTGATTTGTTAATGTAAATTATATCATATGACTGAAAATAAGTATGTTAAACCAATGGTTTATACCGTTGAGATGGATGATGTTGTTTTGGCAGGAACCTCTTCAAGCTTTAATATAGGCAATGATGATAATACTCCAGTTGAAGATGGCGGCTTTAATTCAAAGCAGCGTGGAGGTAATAGCGGAATGTGGAAGTACATGGAGGACTAATATAAATAAAAAGGCTGGATTTATTCCAGCCTTTTTTGTTTTGATATCTTTTAGTTGAAATCAATTGTTACGTCGTCATCACCAATAGGAATGCTTACTGTTTCCGATGAATTCAGAAGTTCGACTCTTTCGATTATCTCCTGAGTTTTAATTGTTGGTTTAATATATGTACTTTTCATAATTATTTGGGTATAAATTATTAAACAATAGTGTATTTCTGCAAAAATACCTTTAACTTTGTATTATTGCAACATTTTGGATGCAAAATATTGTTGTTTAGGTCGCGTTCTGTGACGTGACAAGTGTTTTAATAGTAAAAAGATTAGTAATGGAACAAATTCACGGACATGAAGTACTTCACATGATGGAAGGCAATGTGTATAGCGAAGCATCGCTAAGAAAGGCTATAATTGACAAATTTGGGGCAAACCAACTGTTTTATACATGCTCGGCATCGAACCTTACGGTAAGACGGTCTTATCGAGTTTCTGAAAGAGCATGGCAAGTTTAAACCGATGAACGACGGATTCACGGTAGATGAAACCAGCGTTTGCAGTAATGAATAAAAAATGGCTGTTATCACGTGCAATGATAACAGCCATTTTTTTTGCTTTCCGAAGCCTTATAACTTGCGGTAAACGGCAGCCGTAACAGCGAATGTTACGAGGCAGAAAAGCATTACGATATTGAAGAACATTGGGTAGCCGACATTTGTGCTTATATAGCCCGAAATCATGCCCGGAAGCATTATGCCGCCAAGATATTGACCTGCGGTACAGATGCTGAAAACGGCTGTGCTTCGTTCGCCTCTTGAGAAAGTTACCAGATATAGCGTGTAGGCGGCAAAGCCCAATCCGTAGCCAATCTGCTCAACACAAAGACAACTGCCTATAACATACAGATTGTCGGTAGGGAAGTAACTTAGATAAACATAGACGATATCTGGCAGCGTGATGCACAAAACAAGCGGCCACAGACATTTTTTCAGACTCCATTTAGAGACAGCCCAACCGCCAATTATTCCGCCAAGAAGAAGGCCTATAACGCCCAGCGTTCCGCTTACAAAGCCGAAGTCGACGTTAGACATAGCAAGTCCGCCTTCTTTGGTGCTGCGAGTGAGAAAGAGAGGTACGATTTTAGTAAGCAATCCTTCGGGAAGGCGGAATAGAAGAATGAAACACAACGCCGAGATGATGTTTGGTTTGGTGGCAAAGACCTTAAGCGTTTCGGCAAATTCCTTGACTTGAACGTTGAAGTTGAACGACTCGTGTGTTGTTTTTTCAACCTTTGGCAGAACGATAGTGTGATACAAGCCCAGCAAGCCCATCAAACCGCCAAGGATGAGGAATATTGCCGACCATGACATCTGAGCGCCGCTATCACCCTTAAACGCGTTATTCTGAAGCCATCCGGCAAGCATTACCAATCCGCCCTGACCGATAATCATGCCGATGCGGTAAAAAGTGTTGCGTAGTCCGACGTACAGTTCCTGCTCTTTTTCTTTGAGTCCGATGATGTAAAAACCGTCGGCAGAGATGTCGTGCGTAGCACTTGCGAACGCTATTATCATGAAAATAGCCAGAGTTCCCTGAAGCCAGAATGACGTTGGAATGGTGAATGCCACCAGCGCAAGCGTAATGCCCATCAAGAACTGCATGGAAAGAATCCACCAGCGTTTAGTCTTGATGTTGTCGATAATCGGGCTCCAAATGGGTTTTATAACCCACGGCAAGCCCATCCATCCGGTGTAGAGCGTAATCTGCTCGTCGGAAAGTCCGAATTCCTTGAACATGATGACGCTGACAATCATCACGGCGGTAAAAGGCAGTGCCTCGCCGAGATAAAGCGATGGAATCCATTCTAACGGTTTGTTGCTCATATTGTTGCGAGTTTGCGGTTAGTAAAGTTTCTTTATCTGCGCCTTGCGATAGTAGTGCATCAGAATCTCGTCGTATTTGTAGCCTTCTTCGCCCATCACCGCCGCGCCAATCTGACAGAGGCCAACGCCGTGTCCCCAGCCTGCGCCGGTAAGCGTGAAACTCTGCGGAATGCCGTCGACGATTTCGCCCTTGTCAACCACGAAAGCCGAGCTGAACAGATGAGAATCGCTCAGAGTGCGGCGGATTTCGAGTTCCTTTCCGATGATGTATGTCTTCTTTGTTCCGACGATTTTCAGTTTTGAAATTCTGCCGCTCTTTCCGCGTTCGATAGGGATGAGGTCGATGATGTCGCCGTAGTCCTCCTTCTGCTTTGTTCTGATGAGGTTGGCGATGCGCTCTTGCGAGAGAACCTCCTTCCAGCGATAGAAATTGGTTGTTTCTTGGTCGTATGAGTTGAGAACCTGCGACAGGATGGCTACGTTGTGAGTGTTGCAGAATGCTTTAGGCGCGCTGCGAATCCATTTCTCGGCATTCTCCTCGACTGTGAGGTCGGGAATGTTGCTGTTTTCGTTGTCGTCGCGGACAGGCTCAAGATAGTTCTTGTGCTCGTTCTGCCAGCAATATTCAAACTCCTCGCTTATACCTCCGCAGCACTTGCTGAAGCGTGCGTCACAAATCTCCAGTCCTTCCTTCAGAATCTGACCCTTTGTGGCTTCTACAGCCTCTACTACGGTTTGATTATTGGCTTTTGTGATGCCTTGGTAGCGTTGGCAATGGTCGTCGGCGCAGACATCAAAAATCGTGTGATCCTCGCGGTCGTACCACTTGATGTATTCTGTCTCGGTCTTGGCAAACGAGAAGAATCCGCCGTCTTCCTTCTTCTTTTCGTTCTGATTGCGCTTCTCGATTTGAGCAAGCAGCCAGCTGCGCGAGATTACGGCGTGAGCCTTCAGAAACTCGAGAGCCGATGTTGCCTTCATCTCTGAAGAAATGACGCTGATGAGATAGTCTTCGACTGGAAGAATGTTGATGGCGCAGATTTTTCCTTCGTGGACGACGAGTTTCAGAGTGCCGCTGAAAATCTGCGTTTCCTTGCGCTCCCAGTGGAAGTTTATGCCGATGGTTACATCGTAGAGCGAAAACGACGCTTTCTTTTCTTGCGGCACGAACGTTAGTTCGCGATAGAGGTTGTTGTTCCAAAGAATTCCGCCTTCGCTGAACGAGACGGACTGCTCGCCTGAGATGATTTCTCCTTTTGCCAAATATTTGTTGTTCAGCGCAAAACGGATTTCGTTTCCGCTGACTATGCCTACACTAACTTCTGGTTCTTTCATAACTTGTTGAAAATCTTGTTTCTATAAAGAAAACTAGATTTTTATATATTTATTTGTTTAGTTCGTTGATAACGTTTTTAATCTCTTCTTCTGAAAGCGAAACTTCCTTCAGAATTCCGTTTGCCTCCTCAGCCGTCAGACCGTGGAAATCTTCCTGTCGCGGAGTGATGATGAGTCCGCCCATATCTATCGTTCCCGGACTTACGAGACGCTGTTTTTCGCCCGTTGCAGAATAGCATTCAGGGCGATGTTTCTTGCGAGGGAAGACGATGATAATCTCGTGACACTCGTTTCGCCAAGCCATCACGTTTACGGCAGGCTCAGTCTGACCCTCTGGCAGCGGAAGTGCGCTGTAAAGTTCCTCGAAAAGGTAGAAACTTGTGCCTTTGCTCGCCTCGATGGCAAAAGCAGGACAGGCAAAATCAGTTATCTGATAAAGGCAGCTCGAGAACGTGCCCTTGATGAATTTTGCATTGTGAATGTGGCGATACCAGTTCTTCTCGATTGGCACCGAGCCGCGCAGTCCGCCTTGGAAGTGAGCATGGTCGGGAGCCGAAGCACCGCACAACGGTCCGTTGTAGAAGATGAAATAATCGGGCGAGATGCTCCAGAGCAGCTGTGTAAACTGCGCGTAGTGGTCGAGAATCTGCTGTGGCTTGTGCTCGCAGAAACTGAATGTGAAGTGATTCTTCAGAATTGGGAACGGATTAACCAACGCGTTGAAATCTGTGCCTGTCTCGAACGAAATCTGCTCGGTTGGGCGGTTCTCGTCGCAGAGAAAGCAAGGTCTGTCGGCGATGGCTTTCTTGTCAATCTTTGCGCCAGTCGAAACGATTCGGGCAGGATTGAACTGAACCGAGATATTCTCGTCGAGCGGCTTTACCATCACGTTGTCGAGTTCTGCCACGCGCTTCTTGAAATCGTCCCAACATTCGGTCTGGTTTATGAATTTTTCGGTCAGGTCGATAGGTTCAGCCTCTCGTACAAGCTCCTCGCCGTAGAGATTGAACTCGCTGCACATCAGTTTTCGTGCGCAGAGTTCGATGGTGCGGAGTTTGTCCTTGTATGTGTTGTTCTTGTTCTGCTTCTCGATGCTCAGATTTGCGTCGGAATTGCCGTCCCAGCGTCGGCAGAGATAGAGAACGTCGAAGATTCGTCCTATGCGGTAGTCTCTCGACAGGGTGATTCCCATGGCATAATCCTCGCCGTAGCTTGTGTTTGGGAAAGGAGTGTTGCGCACGATGCTCGTTACGAAGGCACGCGGCGCGCCCAGTCCGTTTATGCGCAGGGCATTGTTATGACCGTTCTCGTCGGTCCATTCCTTGTGGTCAATCACGCCCGGAGGCAGAGTTTCGAGCTGGAAGTTGCACATTCGGTACGAGCCGATGACCATTGCGCACTGCTCCTCGCGGAACTTGTTTACGATGCGCTGAAGCGTGCTGTTGTCGCTGTAAAGGTCGTCTGAATCGAGCTGGACGGCATAGCATCCACATCGTTCATCGTTGATGGCTCTGTTCCAGCATCCGCCGATGCCGAGGTCGTCGCGTTCGGGAATGATGTGGACCACTCGCTCGTCGTTGAAAGAGTCGATGGCTTCGGTCGTTCCGTCGTCCGACAGATTGTCGACAATAAGGATGTTGAATTTGAAGTTGCATTCTTGCGTGAGAACGCTGTTTATGGCATCTTTTATCGTTTTTACGCGATTCTTTACTGGTATTATGACGCTCGCCACCACCGGAAAATCATCTTCGCAAACCTCGGCATTGTCGGTGCGCGGAGGCAGATATGCGTTTATGCTCTTCAGATAGTCGGTGCAGGCAATTTCCATCTCAATCTGCACGTCTCTGTTGCGCGGATTAACGTAGTCGAACTGCTTCTCGCCGCTTGTGCGTTTGTCGGTCTCGTCTTCGGTGTATAGACATTCGTTCAGATGAAGGATTTTCGTGTACGGAATGGCAAGTCGGGTGGCATACCATCCGGCATATTTGAACGATGTATCCTTCAGAGCCTTCTGAGTAGCCTCGTAGAAATCTACGCTGTAGAAAATCAGCACCGAGCCGAAGTCGAAGTCATCTCTAAGGCTTCCTTCCTGATAGTCGATGAGCGGATGCTGCTTCAGTCCCTCGTCGGTGCGCAGAAAATGGTCGGTGTAGAGCATAGAAAAATCGAGCGACATACATAAGTTTGCCACTCTGTCAATCATGCCGTCGCCAAGAACCACCTTGTCGGGGCGTGTAATAATCATTATGTAGTCATCGTCAAGGGCTTTTTCGGCCATCGTCATGAACGATTCCGACGAATAGAAATTATCGTTAACCAACTGAACCGAGCTTATCAGTTCGTTCTGTTCAAGTGCCTGCGCGAGTGCTTTGGTCTTTGCATCGCTGCTGTAGGGCATAAAACAACTAATCATACTTTATTTCTTTATTGATATGCGAAAATACGCCTTTCTTTGCGAATTGCAAAAGAATAGAATGCTTTTTTATTTTTTTTTATTACCTTTGCTCCGTTTTCGTGTATTAAAATAAAAAATGGATAGTCAGAAACAGCCGCTTTTAGGAATGACACTTGCCGAGCTGAAGCAAGTGGTTGCGTCGTTGGGCATGCCGTCTTTCACTGCAAAGCAGATAGCATCGTGGATGTACGATAAGCAAGTTGCAGAAATAGACGAGATGACCAACCTGTCGGTGAAGAACCGCCAGCTTCTGGCTGAACGCTACTGCATCGGAAACAGCGCGCCCGTAGATGGTCAGCACTCGGCTGACGGGACGGCGAAATATCTGTTCAGAACATCGGCAGGCGACTATGTCGAGACGGTATACATTCCCGACGGCGACCGTGCAACGCTGTGCGTATCGTCGCAGGTCGGATGCAAGATGAACTGCCGCTTCTGCATGACAGGAAAGCAGGGCTTTCAGGCGAGCCTTACGGCTACTGAAATCCTAAACCAGATATATTCCGTGCCGGGACATGAGAACCTTACGAACATCGTGTTCATGGGGCAGGGCGAGCCGATGGACAACCTCGACGAGGTGTTCCGCGCGCTCGAGATACTCACGGCTGATTACGGGTACAAGTGGAGTCCGAAGCGAATAACCGTTTCTACCGTCGGTCTGCGCAAGGGATTGAAACGCTTTCTCGACGAGAGTGAATGTCACTTGGCAATAAGCCTTCATGCACCAATTCCAGAGCTGAGACTCTCGATGATGCCAGCCGAAAAGGCTTTCCCAATCGAAGAAATAATCGAACTTCTGCGCCAGTACGACTTCAGTCACCAGCGCAGACTTTCGTTCGAATACATCATGTTTGGCGGACTGAACGATACGCCAACGCACGCCAAGCAGCTTGCTAGTCTGCTGAAAGGGCTTGACTGCCGCGTGAACCTAATCCGTTTCCACAAGATACCGAACGTGGACATACCGCCAACCGTCGAAGACCGCATGATGCCGTTCAGAGACTATCTCACAAACCACGGCATCTTCACGACCATTCGCGCATCGCGAGGCGAAGACATCTTTGCGGCTTGCGGACTGCTCAGCACAGCCAAGCAGGAGGGCGTTGAACTCAACTTCGGGTAAAAGAAAATTCGGGGCGGAGGTAAAGTAAAAGTAAAATGCAGAATTTGCGCTTGCGCATCTTTTTGTGCTACTTTTGCCGAAAAACTAACAGAATTTATTATGAAGAAAATATTTGCTTATTTGTTGTTTGTTGCAGTTGTGATGAACATCGCAAGCTGCGATAAGGGTGGAGGATTTTTGCTTCCGGCATCGAGCGGAAGAATGTACGAGGTTCTTGTCGTAATGGACAAGGAACAGTGGGAACATTCGCCTGCCGGAAGAGCTTTGTTCGATGTGCTCGACACCGACGTGCCGGGACTTCCGCAGAGCGAACGCTCATTCCGTATAAATCAGGTAAACACCGTTGCCTTCAAGAGTACTTTCAGATTGTTCAGGAACATCATCATCGTGAACATCGACAAGAATCAGTACACTCAGACTAAGATGAAGTACGAGCGAAATGTGTTTTCCGACCCTCAGGTTATCCTGACTATCCAGTCGCCAAACCAGCTTGAATGTGCCGAGTACATCAAGGAACACACGCAGGAGATTATCGACTTCTTTGTCAGAATCGAATTCCAGCGTACCTTCAAGCAGTTGCGCGACCGCCACAACGAGCGTCTGAGCAACACCGTGCGCGATAGTTTCGGCTGCGACTGGTGGATTCCTGTTGATATGCAGCGCATCAAGAAGGGCAAGGACTTCATTTGGATTTCTAACGAGATGAACGACCAGAATCTGGTTATCTATTCATATCCGTACACTTCGAAGAATACGTTTACATACGATTACTTCGTGCACAAGCGCGACTCAGTTATGCGCCTGAACATTCCGGGCACACACGACTATCAGTACATGGCAACCGACACGATTTACGTGGTTACCCGACCAATCGTCGTAAAGCATCAGTATGCATATGAGGGCCGCGGATTGTGGGAGATGGAGAACGATGCCATGGGTGGTCCGTTTGTGTCACACTCGAGGGTTGATACAATAAACAACCGCATCATCGTTGTCGAAGGATTTGTGTACGACCCAGCGCACTTGAAGCGCGAGAAGATGCGCCGACTCGAAGCCATTCTGTACACGCTCCGTCTGCCTGCCGAACTCGAAAAGGACAAGGAGGGCAAGGACGATGACTTGGGCACGAGCAGCAGCTTCATCGAGGTTATAAAGAAGAAACTGAAAGGAAACGAAAAAAAGATATAAATATTAACAGAAAATACAGAATATGATTCGTGTTGCTATTACACACGGTGACATAAATGGCATTGGATACGAGGTGATCTTCAAGACATTCGAAGACCCTACGATGCTCGAACTTTGTACACCAATAATATACGGTTCGCCAAAAATTGCCTCATATCATCGCAAGGTGCTCGACATTCAGACACCTTACGTCATCATCAACAACATAGATGATGTGCAGGAAGGCAAGCTGAACATTTTTACATGCTTCGACGAGGAAGTGAAGGTTGAGTTCGGAGCAGCAACTCCCGAGGCTGGCGAGTGCGCCATCAAGGCTCTCGACATGGCGATAGAGGACTATCAGAACGGCATGTTCGATGTGCTTGTAACGCTTCCGCTCAACAGAAACCTTATTCAGGGCTTTGCCGGACAGATGGAATACATTGAGCAGAAGGTGGGCGAGGGACAGAAGTCTCTGCTCATGCTGATGAACGACCGTCTGAAGGTTGCTTCGGTAACCGACAACATGCCTCTGCGCAGCGTTGTCCAGAACATCACGAAAGAGAAAATCGAAGAGAAAATACAGATTCTGTTCAAGTCGCTGAAGCAGGATTTTACGATAAACAATCCGCGCATCGCCGTTCTCTCGCTCAATCCAAACCTTGCCGACGATGGCGAGATGGGCATTGAGGAAAGCGAGATTATCGCTCCGGCAATCGACAGCATGGTTGGCAAGAACATACAGTGCTTCGGTCCTTATCCGGCAGACGATTTCTTTGCAAACGGAATCTACACACATTTCGATGCGGTGCTTGCAATGTACTACGATCAGGGTCTTGCTCCGTTCAAGGCTCTTGCAACCGACGATTGCTTTGAGTACACCGCCGGACTGCCAATCATCCGCACAGCTCCGTCTCACGGCGTTTGCTACGACATTGCCGGAAAGAATGTAGCCAACGAGCAGTCGCTCCGAATGGCAATCTACTCGGCAATAGACATCTGCCGAAACCGCATACGCGACGAGCATGCGCACGCACATCCGCTCAGAAAGCAGTATTTCGAGAAGCGCGATGACAGCGACAAGTTGAAGTTGCAGCAAACAGATGACGAATAAGATGAAATTCGCTATAATTGCAGCCGGCGAAGGCTCTCGTCTGTCGCAAGAGGGAGCCGACAAGCCAAAGCCGCTCATTGAACTTAACGGTGAGGCGATGATTGACCGTTTGGTGCGCATCTTTGCCAAGAACGGTGCCGAGGAAATAGACATCATCGTTAATGAGATTCATCCGGAAACAAAAAAGCATGTTCTGGAACTGAAGGAAAGGCTGAATGTGCCTGTTCAGGTGGTTTGCAAGACCACTCCGAGTTCCATGCATAGTTTCTTCGAACTCAGTCCGCTGCTGAAGGACAGCAAGAAATTCTGTCTTACAACCGTCGATACAATCTTCCGCGAAGATGAGTTTGCACGATACATCGAGGCGTTCAAGAATACGCAGTGCGATGGCATGATGGCGGTGACTGACTATATCGACGACGAGAAGCCGCTTTACGTCTCAACCGACGGTGAAATGCAGATAACAGGCTTCCACGATTCGCTCGAAAACTTCGAGAAGAGCGGCGTAGCCGAAACATCGGAGTGCAAGTATATCTCAGGCGGAATTTATTGTCTTAGTGCCGATGCCATCGGCGTTCTTGAGCAGTGCATCGAGTCGGGACAGGCACGAATGCGAAATTTCCAGCGACAGCTCGTGGCATCGGGCTTGAAGTTGAAGGCTTGTGCATTCTCTAAAATTCTCGATGTAGACCACATCTCGGACGTTGAGAAGGCTGAGGATTTCTTAAATAAGGGCGAGAAATGCTGTTAGGAGTTAGCCGAGGCAAGGAGTTTTCGCCCAACCGACAGGACAGCGACACGGCGATAATCAACGCCGTTGCCGATAATCTGCGACAGATGGGGCACGAGGTAGAGATGTGCTCGGAAAACGAGTTTCTGAAAGGCGATTTCAGCGGTGCAGAACTAGTGTTCAACATGGCACGCCATCAAGACACGGTGGCAAAGTTGCAGAAAGCCGAGGATTGCGGCACAAAGGTCGTAAATTCGGGCTACGGCATAGCCAACTGCATACGCCGTCCGCTCACCGAGAAGGTGATAGCATCGGGTTTGCCATCGCCAAAGAGTGCAGTTATCGTGCTCGATGGTTCGGAGATTGATGCCGAAAGTTTGCGCGATGCCTCTTATCCATGCTGGATAAAGCGTGGCGACGGCTGTGCACAGATAAAGGAAGATGTCAGTTTCGTTACGAATACCGAAGAAGCCGTCGGCGTTTTGCGCAGCTTCAAGGAGCGCGGCGTTGCGAGTGCCGTTATTAACGAGCATCTTGCAGGCGACCTCGTCAAGTTCTACGGCGTTGAAGGAACGGATTTCTTCTATTGGTACTATCCGTCGCCTACAAAGAACAGCAAGTTCGGCTTGGAGGCGATAAACGGCGAGTCGCACGGTTTCGCGTTCAGCGTTGAGCGCATGAAGCAGGTAAGCGACGATATGGCAAAGCTCCTCAATGTTCCTATTTACGGCGGAGATGCCGTGGTGAGCAGCGAGGGCGACATCAAGATTATCGATTTTAACGACTGGCCAAGTTTCTCAGCTTGCCGCGACGATGCTGCCAAGGCAATAGCGGCAAGAATACATCAGATGTTATAAATGTTTGAAAATGAGTGAAAACAAAGAAATAAACGTTGAGAGTACATACAAATCGTTAGATACCGAAGAATGGTTCGATATCCACTTTAACCGTCCAATCGGATTCTGGTGGGCTAAGTTCTTCAATAAGTTTGATGTACATCCAAACACGGTTACGATATTGTCAATCTTTATCGGAGCGATTGCTGGCATGTGCTATTATTTCGACCCCGATGTAACTCCGCATTGGTTTGCCATCAACGTGCTGGGCTGTCTGCTTCTCACGCTGGCAAACTTCTACGACAGTGCCGACGGACAGTTGGCGAGAATGACGGGCAAGAAGTCGCGCCTTGGCAGAATCCTCGACGGATTGTCTGGCGATGTGTGGTTTTACGTCATCTACATTGCCGTGTGTCTCCGACTTATGGACAACGAGATTCCGTTCTGGAGCGGTCATGTGTGGTCGTTCAGCATCTTCTTCGTTGCTGCATTCTCTGGAATGGTGTGCCATCGCTATCAGTGCTCGCTTGCCGACTATTACCGCAACATCCATCTTTTCTTCCTGAAGGGCGAGGATGGAAGTGAGTTCGACACAAGCGACGAGTGGCGCAGCAAGTACAAGAATCAGCCGTGGAGCGGTCATCTTCTCGAGAATCTCTTTGCTTGGGGATATGCCAACTACACTCAGCAGCAGGAAGGCGCAACAAAGAACTGGCAGGCTCTGTATAAAGCCATCTCAGAGAAGTGGATAAAGAGGGGCGTGAACATTCCTTCGGCTTTTGTGAACGATTTTCTTGAAGGCAGCCGTCCGCTCATGAAGTGGACCAACATACTTACTCACAACACGCGCGCTACGGTGCTCTACATTGCGTGTCTGGTAAATCTGCCTTGGCTGTATTTTGCGTTCGAGATGACGGTGCTCGTGGCAATTCTTCTTCACATGCGCCATCAGCACGAGAAGTTGTGCAAGCGTCTTCTTGAAAATATTGACAACTATGTCGAATAAGGCACGAAACATCTTCTTCGTCATTGGCATCGTTGCCATTGTGGTTATGCTGCTCACCTTCGATGTGAGTTTCAGCATGGTGTGGGAGAATCTGAGCATGGCAGGCTATTGGTTTCTGCTCGTCATGCTGTTGTGGGCATTCCTCTACGCAATGAACACATGCACATGGCTGTTGCTGCTGAAGTCGAGCGGCGAGTTTACGATGCCGTTCTGGAAGTTGTACAAGATAACGGTAACATCGTTTGCCCTTAATAGTGCCACGCCTTGTGGACTGATGGGCAGCGAGCCGTATAAGATAATGGAACTGAAATCGTGGGTGGGAGTGAACCGCGCTACATCGAGCGTCTTGCTCTTTGCCATGATGCACGTTTTCAGTCACTTCTGGTTCTGGCTCACGGCAGTGGTATTGTTTGCCGTGTCAGAGAGCTACGATGCCAGTTTTGCCGTTCTGCTTACCGTTGTGGGAGCGTTCTGCGTGCTTGTAATCTACTTTTTCATAAAGGGATACAAGGTGGGTATCAGTTACAAGGCAATAAAGTTGCTAACACACGTTCCGTTCGTAAAGAACTGGGCGCGCCGTTTCATCGAGGAGAAGGAGGAGAACCTCAGACAGATTGATGCGCAGATAGCGCAGCTGCACAGTCAGAGCCGAGGCACGTTCGCTGCAACGCTCGCGCTCGAGTATTTCGGCAGAATAATAGGCTGTTCCGAAGTGTTCTTCATCTTGCAGATATTTAATTCAGACATAAGTTACGTTCAGTGCATATATATCATGGCATTCACGTCGCTTTTTGCAAACATGCTGTTTTTTATTCCGATGCAGGTTGGCGGTCGCGAAGGCGGATTCGCCCTCTCTGCCAAAGGATTGGCAATTCCGGCAGGCTATGGCTTCTTTGTGGGGCTTATCTGCCGAGTAAGAGAGCTTATCTGGACCGTAATCGGAATGTCGTTGATGAAAGTTGGTAACCGTACTAAATAATACAAATATGGAAAATTTAAAAGGAATTATTTTTGACTATGGTGGTACAATCGATACCAATAGTCGTCATTGGGCAGAAGTGCTTTGGGAGAAGTATCAGGAAGCAGGCGTTCCTGTAACCAAAGAGCAGTTCAGAGAGGCTTATGTTCACGGAGAGCGTACATTGGCTAAGTTCCCTCTCATAAAGCCTTACTACAAGTTTATACAGGTGCTCCAGTCAAAGATTACGGTCGAGACTGAGTTTCTTGTACACAAAGAGTATTGGAACGTGTCGGATGCTGAACGACGCGAGTTTACAGATAAGATTGCCGCGTTGTGCAACGACTATGTGCTGAATGTTCTCGACACAACGAAGGCTGTCGTTGCCGAGATGGCAGACAAATATCCAGTTGTGCTTGTTTCGAACTTCTACGGAAACATCAACGCCATTCTCGATGATTTCGGTCTTGAGCCATATTTCAAGGCTGTTATCGAGTCGGCTATCGTAGGCGTTCGCAAGCCCGACCCAAAAATCTACGCTCTTGGTGTTGAGGCTCTCGGCCTGAAGCCAGAGGAGGTGCTTGTTGTGGGCGATTCGTTCAGCAAGGACATCGTGCCGGCTAAGTCTATCGGCTGCAAGACGGCATGGCTCAAGGGCGAAGGCTGGGGCAACGAGGAGATTGACGAATCGGTGCCAGACATCATCATCACCGACCTTGAGCAACTCCCGTCAAAGTTGTAACTAATTATATAACAATATATTCAAAAGATGGCAGATAACAAATATGTAGCGGTTTCTTACAAGCTTTACACAAAGAATAGCGAAGGCGAGGTTGAACTCTTCGAGGAAACTCCGGCTGGACATCCTTTCCAGTTCATTTCGGGAATGGGATTCACACTCGACAAGTTCGAGAGCGAGATTCTGGCTAAGCAGAAAGGCGACGACTTCGACTTTACTATCGCAAGCGAGGATGCTTACGGTGAATTCATGGAAGAGGCTGTTGTTGAGCTCGACAAGAAGATTTTCGAGATTGATGGCAAGTTCGACAGCGAGTATGTACGTCCCGGACAGGTTATTCCTTTGCAGAACGCCGAGGGACAGCGCATGAACGGTACCGTATCAGAAGTGAAGGCAGACAAGGTTGTGGTAGACCTCAATCACCCTCTGGCTGGTTTCGACCTCAACTTCAAGGGCAATATTTCCGAACTTCGCGATGCATCAAACGAAGAAATAGCAAGCTTTGTTAATGCCATGAGCGGCGGTTGTGGAGGCTGCGGCGGATGTGGCGGCGGCGACTGCGAGGGTGGTTGCGAAGGCGGCTGCGGCGGTTGCAAGTAAAAAACGGCACACAAAGCGAGTACACAACATAAGCAAATATAAAATGAGCAATACATTTGGTAATATTTTCAGAGTAACAACCTTTGGCGAGAGCCACGGTGCTGCCGTGGGTGGTGTTATCGACGGATTTCCGGCTGGCATAGAGGTCGATGAGGACTTTGTTCAGCACGAGCTCGACCGTCGCAAGCCGGGACAGAGCAAGATAACCACCGACCGCAAGGAGGCAGACCGCGTTGAGTTTCTGAGCGGCATCTTCGAGGGCAAGAGCACAGGCTGTCCGATAGGGTTCATTGTGCGAAACACCAATCAGCATAGCAGCGACTACGAGAATCTGCGAGGATTGTTCCGTCCGTCTCATGCCGACTATACCTACTTCACGAAGTACGGAATACGCGACCATCGCGGCGGAGGACGTTCGTCGGCGCGCGAAACCATCTCGCGATGTGTTGGCGGTGCGTTGGCAAAACTCGCCCTCAGACAGTTAGGCATCGAGGTGGTTGCCTACACGTCGCAGGTTGGCGGCATAGCCCTTCAGCGCGATTACCATCTGTACGACCTTGCTCAGACCGAAAGTAACATTGTGCGGTGTCCCGATGCCGAAAAGGCAGCCCAGATGGAGGCTCTAATCTCTGAGGTAAAGGCGCAGGGCGATACCATTGGCGGAACGATTACTTGCGTTATAAAGGGCTGTCCTGTAGGACTTGGCGAGCCTGCCTTCGGAAAGCTTCATGCGGCTCTTGGCGGAGCAATGCTCAGCATAAACGCCGTTAAGGGCTTTGAGTATGGCGAGGGCTTCGACGGACTGGAGCAGCGCGGCAGCGAGCAGAACGACCGTTTCTTTAACGATGGAGGACGCATTAACACCCGGACAAACCACAGCGGCGGCATTCAGGGCGGAATAAGCAACGGACAGGACATTTACTTCCGTGTTGCCTTCAAGCCGGTTGCAACGCTTTTGTTCGAGCAAGATACGGTAGACATCAACGGAAACGACACGATAGTAAAGGCTCGCGGTCGTCACGACCCATGCGTTCTTCCGCGTGCCGTGCCGGTGGTCGAGGCAATGGCTGCAATGACAATCCTCGACTATTATCTTATGAACAAGACAACGCACTTGTAAAATAGTCATAAAAAGCGAAGTGTATGCTTTTTTCTTTTATAGAAAGAGAAGGTGCGCTTCGCTTTTTTTCTTACCGAAATGTTTAATATCTGAAATTGCCGTTGTTTCACAATTCGTAAATTGAAAAGTAGATATCTGTTCCCATTCTGTTGAATTCGGACTTTTGCAATAACGTAGAAAAAATGAAGAAAAATATATTATCTATAATCTTATCGCTTTTGTGCATTTGTAATTTGTCTTTTGCACAGAACATGAGAAACAAGTCTATGTGTTTAGATTCAATCTGCAAATTTGATTGTTGAAAGCCGTAAAACAAAGAAGTTTGATGAAATCTACCAATAAAACCACATGAAAAGAATAGTTTTCCTTATGCTTATATCACTCTTTTGTGCCTCTTCGAAGGGACAAGAGAGCAACCTGTTGAATGACATGATTCTGTCAAGCATAAAGTCTTATATAGAATGGAATAATAACTTAAATAAAGGAAATAGTGCAGATGTGCATTATATCTGTGAAGATGGTATTCCGAGTGACTTTCCGTATGATAGTTTACAGAATGTGAGATATGGAAGCTTTAAAAATGTTGAAAGATGGTCGCGCAAAGCCAAAAATAATCTAAGAAAAGGAATTTGTTTTAAGTTTGTCAGTTTGAAGGTTGTTGATGATAGGATTATAATAACAATTACGAGTAGGGTGGTAAAGCGCATAGGCAAGAAAGATATACGGTTTGAACTCGTGATGTGTGGAAATTATATTTACAGATATTCTCATGAACACAAAAAATGGGAACTGCAGGAAACGACATACGGCGGCGTTTAGAAGAATCATTTATATTCGATAACTCCCTCGTTCTGGCGAATTTCCGAATTCGGCAGAGAAAAAGTCGGGAATTTGCAATTCCCACCGCTGAAAAACGGTGTTATTGTTTTACAAGAAAACTTTTGAGGTCGTACGACAAATGGAAGTTCATGCCTCCTTCTCGGTAGCAAGCGAGCAAAGGTTGAGCGTGGAAAATAGGCAAAATCAATTTTTTCCCCAGAATAGATGTAAAAATCCGATTTTTTCAGAAAAATCGAGAAAATATCTTGTCTAACTTTCGATAAATCAGTCTGTTTTGCTGCTGCTAATGCAGCAAAAGCATGAAAATTTTCGTATCAATGCAATAAAATGCAAGGTTTTTAGTTGTATAATTGTGGTTAGGAAGTTTTTATTGTTGATATTTATGTCTGTCTGCATATCGCCCGATTTGCAGGCACAATACGACGTACACTTCAGCAACTATTGGGCACTCGACCCTTACTACAACCCTGCATCGTCGGGATTGCAGAACCGCCTTAACGTAACGGCTGCCGTGGCTATGCAGATGCTGGGCGTCGAGAATGCCCCAAAATCGCTGCATGTGGGTGCCGACATGCCCATGCCGCTGCTTCCGCCAGAGTACGGAGTGGGAGTAAACTTCTTTACCGAGAGCATTGGTATGTTCAGTCATCAGCGGCTCGCCATTCAGTATGCCTACCACGGAATGGTTGGTAAGATAAGACTTAGCGGAGGCGTTCAGGCTGGAATGATAAGCGAGAAGTTCAACCCTACGGACATTGAGTTTGGCGAGGCAGAGACCGACCCCGCCTTCCCTTCGTCGGAAGTAGATGGTAACGCTATCGACCTTAGTGCCGGCATCCGCGCCGACTACAACGGCTACTGGCTCTCGCTCTCCGCAAAGCACCTTAATTCGCCTAAGATTCTGCTGGGCGAGAACAACGAACTGAAGGTGTCGCCATCTTATTATTTGTTGGGAGGATGCAATATACAACTAAATAATCCGTTTATTTCTATACAACCTTCCTTGATGGTTATGTCGGATGCCACGGCGTTGCGAGCCGACATCACGCTGCGTGCCACCTACAAGTACGACGAAAAACGCTTTTACGGCGGAGTGGGCTACAGTCCTACAAACTCGTTTGCGGTGCTGCTGGGCGGCGACATCGGCGGAGTGTCGGTAGGATATGCCTACGAGGTGTACACATCGGCATTGGGAGCGGCAAACGGAAGTCACGAGCTGGTGCTCGGATTCCAGACTGACCTCAACCTCTTCAAGAAAGGAAAGAACAAGCATAAAAGTGTAAGAATCTTATGAAATACAATATCAGAGCAATAATCTGCATCGTTGGAATGGCAACCATGACGGCTTCATGCCTCGGACCTAAGCAGAACGCTATGGCTTCGGGCGGCGAGGTTACGGGAGTGAGCGGAACAGCAATGAGCGAGCCCGCCCCGTTCGGCATGGTTATGGTTAAGCGCGGAGCACTGAAGCAGGGCATGACTGCCGATTCGCTTTGGGGACTGAAGATTCCGGAGAAGGAAATATCGGTCGATGGCTTCTGGATGGACGAGAATGAAGTGTCGAACGCCAAATACCGACAGTTTGTGTACTGGGTGCGCGACTCCATCATCCGCGAGCGACTTGCCGACCCAGCATTCGGCGGCAACGAGGCTTACAAGATTGAGGAGGACAAGAACGGCGACCCTGTGAAGCCGCATCTTAACTGGGCAAAGCCTATTCCGTGGAAGCATCCGTCGGAAGATGAGGCTCGTGCCATCGAAAGCCTTTACATCACACATCCTATCGACGGCACAAAGATGCTCGACTACCGACAGTTGAACTATCGCTACGAGATATACGACTACACGGCAGCCGCGCTCCGTCGTAACCGTATGAATCCCGAAGAACGCAACCTTAACACCGATGTTCCGGTAGACTACAACAAGGTTGTGATGATTTCGAAGGATACTGCCTATGTCGACGATGAGGGCAGAATTGTACGCAAGACGATAGACCGACCATTGTCCGGTCCGTACGACTTCCTTAACACTTACATCGTAAATATCTACCCCGACACAACTTGCTGGGTAAACGATTTTACGAACGCCGAGAACGAGATTTACATGCGCACATACTTCTCAAACCCAGCCTACGACGACTATCCAGTTGTGGGAGTTAGCTGGGAGCAGGCTAATGCCTTCTGCGCATGGCGCACCGAATTCCTTATGAAAGGACTGGGCGGAGCAGCCAAGTTCATTCAGCGATACCGACTGCCAACCGAGAGCGAATGGGAGTTTGCAGCCCGAGGCAAGGACAACACTCCGTTCCCTTGGGAGAGCGAGGACTCGAAGAGCGACAAAGGCTGTTTCTATGCCAACTTCAAGCCCGACCGCGGCAACTATACCAAGGACGGCAACCTCATCACGAGCAAGACCGGAATCTATTCAGCCAACTCTAACGGCTTGTACGACATGGCTGGAAACGTAGCAGAGTGGACAAGCACGCTCTACACGGAAAGCGGTGTGCAGAACATGAGCGACTTAAATCCTAATCTGAAATATAACGCTGCAATAGAAGACCCTTACCGTCTGAAGAAGAAGGTTGTGAAGGGCGGTTCGTGGAAAGACCCCGAATCGTTCATCCGTTCGGCTTGGCGAGTGGGAGAGTATCAGAACGTAGGACGAAGCTACATTGGCTTCCGTTGCGTGCGCTCGCTGGCAGGTGCTTCGAGCAGCAGAGTAAAAATCAAGAAATAAGTTAGTTATGGCAAAAAAGAATATCATTGTCCGTCTGCAAAACTGGATGGACAGCGTGGCTGGTCAGACATTTCTGAATTATGCCTATAGTTGGGGTGCATCAATCGTAATTTTGGGTACGCTCTTCAAACTGCTTCACTATTCGGGTGCAGATATCATGCTGTGCCTCGGAATGGGAACAGAGGTTATCGTGTTCTTCCTCGCAGCCTTCGACCGTCCTTTCGACAAGAACGAGATTGGCAAGGAGATGCCTGAGGATTACGACATCCTTGCAGATGACGACGATGACAAGCCGTCTGCCGCAGTCAATCCACAGCATGCGGCTTACATGCCACAGCAGCCGGTAGCGCAGCCTCAGATGGCAGCACAACCTTATTCGGGCGCAATGCCAAGCGGCGCGGCTCAGCAGCCTGCGGTTCAGCCTCAGGGCGCAACCGTTCAGGGTAGTGCGGTAGATGCTGCAAATCTGGCAAACGCCATCTCGGGACTTGCCGCAACCGAGGAGATTATCGCCGCTCAGAAGTCGGCTATCAGCAATCCTGAACTCGAATCGGCAACCAACGACTATGTTCAGCAGCTGAAGCAGCTCACCGAGGTTCTGAGCAACGTGGCTCAGCAGAGCACACGCATGACCGAAGGCTCTGCCGAGATGGAGACGCTGAACCGTACCATCGCAAGCCTCAGTTCGGTTTACGATACTCAGCTGAGAAGCGCAGGAATGCAGATGGCTACCATCGACCAGATAAACGAGCAGACACGCCGTATGGCAGTCCAGATTCAGGAACTGAACAACGTATATGCCCGAATGCTTCAGGCACTCACCGTTTCTGCTCCGCAGTACTATCAGCAGCAACCGCAGTACCAGCAGCCTTACCAGCCTTCGGGCTACCAGCAGCCGGCACAGCCATACACTCCGCAGCAACCTTTGCAGAAATAAACGAAAAACTGTAGGGCAATGGGAGTAAAGAAAAGACCGATATCACCTCGCCAGAAGATGATTAACCTTATGTACGTTGTGCTGATGGCTTTGTTGGCACTCAACGTTCCGAGCGACGTACTGAACGGTTTCTCACTCATCAACGACAGTCTGCTGCACTCAACGGCAAACTCAACGGGCGAGAACAACGATGTTTACAAGGATTTTGCCGAGTATATGAAGCAGAATCCCGAGAAGGTGAAGGCGTGGTACACCAAGGCGATGGAGGTGAAGCACGAGGCTGACACAATCTACAATCTCATAGACCAGCTGAAGATTGAAATTGCCAAGGAAGCCGACGGCGAGGACGGAAATCCCGACGACATCCGCCGAAAGGACAACACCGAAGCCGTGTCGCACGTTATGTTTGCTGCCGGAACTGGCAAGGGCAAGCAGCTGCGCAAGGGCGTAGACCGATTCCGCGAGAAGATTCTGTCGATGATTACCGACGAGCATCAGCGCAAGATAATAGCGTCTAACCTCGAGACAAAAGTTCCGAAGGGCAAGGATGCCATGGGCAGAAACTGGGAACAGTACATGTTCGAGAGCACTCCGTCGGCTGCGGCGGTAACTCTGCTGTCGAAACTCCAGAGCGACATACGCTATGCCGAGGGCGAGGTTCTGCACACACTTCAGTCAAACATCGACGTAAAGGACATCCGCGTAAACCAACTCGATGCCTACGTTATTCCGAACTCGCAGACCATCATCCGCGGCGGAAAGTTCGAGGCAAAGATTGTTATGGCGGCTGTCGATACAACTCAGAAACCGACAATATACATAGGCGGAAAGCAAGCCAACCTGAAGGACGGACTCTATCAGACCGTCTGCTCAAGCACAGGCGAGCATACGCTTGCTGGATATCTTGAGATGGTAAACGCATCGGGCGAGAAGATAAAGCGCGATTTCGTTCAGAAATATACCGTTATAGAGCCGTCGGCAACCGTTTCGGCAACGCTGATGAACGTGCTCTACGCCGGATTTGCAAACCCAATCAGCGTGTCTGTTCCGGGTGTGCCTAACAACCAGATTTCAGCCGTAATGAGCGGTGGAACGCTGTCGCCTGCCGGAAACGGAACATACATCGCACGTCCTACAGCCGTGGGCAAGGATGCGGTGATAACCGTCTCTGCCAAGTTAGACGGCAGAGTGCAGGAGATGGGCAAGTTCACATTCCATGTGCGCAAGCTGCCAGACCCTACTGCTTACATCAAGATGGGCACAGGCAAGTTCAAGGGCGGCTCTCTGCCTAAGGCGACGCTGATGAATACCGAGACTCTCGGTGCAGCCATCGACGACGGATTGCTGAACATAGAGTTCAAGGTTCTGGGCTTCGAGACCGTGTTCTTCGACAACATGGGAAATGCCGTTCCCGAGGTT
>JBGUGY010000259.1:0-7550 GCA_045111775.1 Bacteroidaceae bacterium
GCGTTCACATGACAGCCTTTCCCGATGTCGAGATAATT
The DNA here is from genome assembly GCA_045111775.1 of Bacteroidaceae bacterium. Classification (GTDB taxonomy): domain Bacteria; phylum Bacteroidota; class Bacteroidia; order Bacteroidales; family Bacteroidaceae; genus Ga6A1. Next base: position 39 of record JBGUGY010000259.1, read on the forward strand.
GTCAGCAAAGACAAAGTTGGTGCGGTAAAACATTGGCTCGATTCGTGAAAAAATATTCGGCTTGGGTTGGTTTCTTTCTGAAGAAAAGCAAGAATTTTCGCGCAATGAGGCATAATGTTAAAAAAGTGCAATAAATACTTAAAAAATATTAAATAATCACCTAAGATTTGGCGCGTTTCTCTAATTGTGTTACTTTTGCCGCGTCTTTCAAAATCGTGTGATATTAGTCTTTTGGTTTGAGAGATGGACTGCATACAGATGCCTTTATAATGTGTATCGTGTGCGAGTTCTATAATTTTAAAGAAATGACCTGAAATTTGTTTTCAGATATCTAAAATTTATAAAATAAACAATTGTAATTATGAGAGTAAAAAATCTTTGTTGGAGTGTGCTTACCTTTATGGTTGTGGCACTTATGGGAATGAGTTTTGCATCGTGCGGCAGCGATGACGACGATGATGAAGTAACAAATCCAGCCGAGGCTATTGTTGGAACATGGCAGGGCGAGAATGACGAAGGTGCCTTGACATACGTCTTTAACGCTGATGGCAAGTGTACATTGGTGAGCGAGAAGAATGCTGTACTTTTTAAGGTAAAGACTCGTAAGTCAGGAACTTATGTGCTGAAGGATAACAAACTTACCATGAGCTGGACAAAGTTCGAACAGGGCATGCCACTTTCAGATGATACATGGTTTGATATGGAAGGTAGTAAGGAGACTTCTTCAATGACAATTTCAATGTCGAAGAAGAAACTCACCTTTACCGAGGAAAATGGCAAGAAGATAGAAAAGCCTGTCGTTCTTACTAAAAAGTAACTGATTAAAAATATTAAATAATTGTAATTATGAGAGTAAAAAATCTTTGTTGGAGCGTGCTCACCTTTATGGTAGTGGCACTTATGGGAATGAGTTTTGCATCGTGCGGCAGCGATGACGACGATGATGTAAAGAAAGAAGAGGTCTCTGCTATCGTAGGAACATGGCAGGGCACGAAGAACAAAATGGCTGAGACTCTGATTTTCAATTCTGATGGTACTTGCTCAGAGGAGAGCGTGCTCGAAGTTGGTTCTTATCAGTTGAAAAATCGTCAGACAGGTACTTACATCGAGAAGGATGATAAAATTATCATAACCTTCGATAAGTTCGAAGAGTGGGACCCTACAAAGGGTAAATGGTATGATGTAGAAAAGGATAAGAAAACTGTCGAGATGAAGTATTCGAAAACTGACAACAAAATCACAGATTCAGACAGTGTAACTTATACGAAAAAGTAAATAGATTGTTTTTGATAAGCATGGAGCGCATCAAGTTTTACCGACTTTTGATGCGCTCTTTTTTTGTGTTAAGGCAGAACTGGAGGCTTATATGTCAAGATAAACATGCTCCTTTCGATCACAAGCATCTTCAATACCAAATAAGACTTCATTATTAAGAATTTTGCCAGTAAACCCTGCTTTTTTCAATAGTAGGATTGAGCAAAGCTTATGTAATCGCAAGCTCATGGCAAACAATTCACTTTGCTGTTTCCGGAGTGGTATATTCTCACGCGTTAGATGACCATGGAAAGTAAAATTACGATTTTTAATAGCCAACATGTCTGCCTCTGTAGGTTTATATCTATATTTTGAAAAACATACATTTAGTTTATTCTCATTTGACGGGTTATTTAGGTTGTTCTTTATGCGTTGTAAAAATATCTGGGAAGCATCTTCCGGTAGGTTCTTAATGTCCTTCAACGCACTTTCCAATATAGGTGAAACTTCTTTTTTAAATTTATCTTTCGGCATGATCGGCGGTAATAATAACTTATCTTCTTTTATCAACGCAGATGTTATAGTTTCAAAAGCAACATGGAAGAACGGCTTTTGGTACTCTATGTTCATCAAACTACCGTCTATCAACATACTGGTTGCCAATAGCATATCATTCGTCTTATAACATAGTTGAGCAAGTTTGCTAAATGCCTCTATTGTAACAGAAGCGAACCATTTGGTACCATTTTCAGATGTGCATTGAATCTCGTCCAAAGCATATTGCTGATAATCAAATTGGCGCAACCATTCCACCATCAAATTACTATTGGGCTGTAGTATCTTGAATGGACATAATTTCGTTTCCTTTAACGACAAGGCTTCAGTTCCCTCTATTTTTGAAAAAGTCGGTTCAACACTGGCCACATGGAAACAATAATCACCGTATCGTTTGCCGATTACGAAGCCAAGAGCTGTAGTGATAGATATTACTCTATGGTTCATTTCCATATATTTGATTTGTTCCGTAGATTCAATAATCATCCAGTATCTATTATCAATTTTACTTGAATAAAGATTCATTGTATCACCTTCCAAATCCACTGTTATTAAATTGGAAAAATATTGTGTGCCAAAATCATCAGCGTATGACAAAGCCTTTATTTTCCTGAACCACTCATCGTCACTAATCGGATAAATGAAGCGCCAATAAAAAGGATGTTCTTTTTCCAAAGTTGTTTGGGTGAGTTTGCTGAACCGCATATCAAAATGCTGTTTCTCCTTACCTCCCATCGTAATAAGACCTTCAAACAGAGCTGTATCTTGTGGTATTTTGTATGTGCCATTAGCCGTTTCTAGTGTAATTTCCGGTAAGTATTCTATATATGTACTTGCGTGCATTGCTCGAAAAGTTTCATCGAACTCTAAGTCAATGTGCCCAGGATTTATACTCAACTTGTTTATATTTGGCACACCATCGATGCCTTTTACGTTACAATTCTCCATGTGAAGTATGTCATAAATGGCTTCAATTGTTGGCTTAAGTAAAATTTTTTTCATAATTTTAAAATCTGTTTTTGTTTGATGATATTCAAATGCTATTGGAATGATGCAACAAAGACAACAACCAACATTCATTTTATTGCAAATGTAGTCGTTTTATCCCTGAAAACAAAATGATTTGCAACTTTTCTTGTGGATTTGCATGGATTGGAATGTGGGGATTTTTTGTAAACTCTACGATGTCGGGATTCTAAACTTTCAGTCTACTCATGACCTACTCTGCCTATACCTTGCGTATATCTTCCTTATATCTTCCTTATATCTTCCTTATACCTTCCCTATACCTTGAATCTATCTTCCGTCTTTCTACCTTCTTCCTACCTTCTTCCTACCTTCTTTCTACCTTCTTCCTTCCCTCTTCCTTGCCACTATTTTGAATTTACCAAAGGGATATTTAACATTGTAATTGTTCGTTATGAGGCATCGATGAGCCAAGAACTTTCAATTTTTCAATTTTCAACTCTCAATTTTCTCTAAGTGATTTTTTTTTGAATTCTCCCCAAAATCTTGACTCTCTTGTGGTTTGACAGTGCTGCCGGATTGCTGCCATCCTTTCCTTCGGGCACTTCCAAGCCCCTTTTGGCATAATATTCTGTCCAGTAGGGTAGGATTGTGCCGCTGGCATCGTGGAACGACATAGGGATTGGCTCGAAGATGAGGCTTCCCTTGCCATCGACAAACGATTTCTGTACCAGCTCGGAGCAGTAGAACTCATCGTCGGTATCGCTGAACAGATTGTCGTATTTCAGTCCGATGTGGCTCTTGGCGTTGGCGACAGATGCGTTGATGTCAACATCGCCCTTTATTCTGCCGTGCAGCAGTAGTGGAGTGCCGTCGTCTGCTTTGGGAGCGCGAGAAATGAACGTGTCTATCGGGCACATCCATACGCCCTTGTCGCCCGTTGCCTCGATGATGAAGGTTGCGCCGTGCTCAATGCACACAATGGCAACGTGGTTTATGTCGTTAGAACTGCGCCCTTTGGTCGATGCCACTATGGAGCGCGAGAAACTGCTTGCCGTCTTCATGTTGGCACAGCAGAACAGAAGGTCGCCGTTGCGGAGGCTTGCAGGCTTCTGTGCCATAGCCGCGGCGATAGAGCCAAGCAGACCGAGAAACAGTCCGCATCGTTTAATGTTAAATGCCAATCTCACGGTTGTAGTAGTTGTAGTCTCTTATAATCGTTTTCAGAAAAGCGTTAGGCCACAATGTGTTGTTCGTAACGTTATATTTCTTCTTTATTGTCTGTGCCAGAATGTTGATGTTGCTGATATAGTTTGAGTCGAACTTGTGCAGCGTGTTGTTGATGAACGAAATCTGCCCCCAAGTCATATCCTTTGCAAACTCGAATGTTGGCGTATAGTCGCCCTCGGTAAAGCTCATCTCCTTGACTACCATGTTGTACTTGGCAAAATCCTCTTCTGAAATAACTATGCAGCCGCCTGCCATGTCGCCTATTCGCTGGTGGCCCTTGTTGGTAAACATAAAGATGAGTCCGATAAGGAAGAAATACGCATCTATAAAGAAGAGCAGAAAGCGCACTATCGCCGCGCTTGTTGTAAGGGCATTGCCGTCTGCCATTATCACGCGAATCTTCATTAAACTCTTGCCTAAGGTCTGCCCGTTCCAGAAAACCTCGGCAATGAGCGGATAGAAGAACGGCAGCAGGTTGAGGAATATGACGCTATACGTTACATAGTCGTTGGTTATGCTTGACAAGATTGCTGTCACACCCATCAGTGTGGAAGATGCGAATGATACTATGATGCAGTCGATGATGCGTGCGAAAATTCTCTGCGCAACGCTTGCCGGGACAAGTCTCAGGCGTATGAACTGACTGTTTGTGATTTCGTTTTTACTATACATCTGATAGCCTTTTTAGATAAATTGTTGCAAAAATAGTTAAAAATATCAATCTTATTGATTTAATCTGTTGTTTTTTGCTAACTTTGCATTAACAAATCGTAAATGAAAGAAGTTCAATTTATTCGGAAAAACAAGGAGAAGTGGCTTATTGCCGAAAAAATCTTAAAGAAAGAGATTAAGTCTCCTGATACTATTGTCGAGGCATACGAAGGACTCTCGGCCGATTTGGCATTCGTTCTTACGCACTATCCAAATTCGGACCTTGCCGACTATCTTAACTGCCTTACGCTGCGGCTTCATAACCGTATTTACGGCAAGCGCAAGCACAAACTCTCGTCGCTTGTCAGATTCTTCAGTCATGACGTGCCGCTTGAGATGTACCGCAACCGCAAGTTCATGCTCATATCCATAGTAATCTTTGTCATATCCACAGCCGTGGGTGTGCTGTCGCAGTATAACCTTGCCGACGAGACTACGATTTTGGGTAAGGATTATGTCGAGATGTCGCTCAAAAATATAGAGAAGGGCGCGCCTATGGCAGTCTATGGTTCGGGCGGAGCATACGAGAGCTTCTGGTTTATTGCGCTGAACAACATCAAGGTTGCCATCTTGGCGTTTGTCAGCGGTGTGCTTACCTGTTTCTACACTGGATTCATAATGGTAAAGAACGGCGTTATGCTCGGGGCGTTCGTTACGCTCTTCTCGCAGCACGGCGAGCTGGTTAACTGCCTGAAGGCGGTATGGCTTCACGGAGTGGTTGAGATTTCGAGCATCATAATATCGGGCGGCGCAGGACTGGCCCTTGGCTCTGGCTGGCTCTTTCCGGGCTCTTATCCGCGCATCACATCGTTCGTTATGGGCGCGCGCAGCAGCGTTAAGATTGTGGTCGCGCTCGTTCCGTTCTTCTTCTTCGCATCGTTTATCGAGAGTTACATAACACGATTGTCCGACAAGGATATGGCTCTGCCCGTAAACCTTGCCATCATCTTCGGAACTTTGGCTCTCATCTTACTATATTTTGTATATCTACCTGTAAAAGTACATAATGCAGAAATTCACACTGATAACTGAACGCGACTTTACCGATAAGTTCAACGAGTTTAACAACGTGCTGCGCCTCAATTTCAGAAGTTTCGCGAAGTTGGGCAAGTGGCTTTTGTGTATGCCGGTATTGCTGGGCATCTATCTCTATTATGTTGTAGACAAGGAGCAGGAAGCCAACATTTTCGACAGTTTTTATTTTATCGATGCCGACGATAGCGCAATTATCTTTGTCTTTGCCATCTTGCTGTGCTTCTGCTCGTGCGTGGCGTCGTCGGTAATATTGGTTGTGCTGAAGCCTTTCTTCGAAGGCGAGAAGACTGCCGACGAAATAGACATTCGCAAGACCGACTGGCGACTTATGGCTCGTGTTCTGCCGCATACGCTTGTGCCTATTGTGTTTGGGTGTGCAATTGTTGCCATCTTGATGAATACAAAGGATTGGTGGATTGGAACTCTGTTTATGTTCTTTAGCCTTACTCCGTTGTCTACGGTTCTGTTGTTCTATAACATTTCGGTATGTGTGGCATTGTTCGAGGGCGACACGCGATACGTTTCGACAAGGCGTGTGTTCAAGCTTGTTGTAGAAGAACAGTTAGGCTCTGTAGGATTTGTTTTGTCGATGTCTATTCTGGGGCTTATGTTGCCGGTAGTGTTCTCCATTCCGCTGTTTGTTTTGGGCGACCTGAAGATGGTTATGCTGCGCGACATGGGCACGGACTTTATGTTCGAGTTTATGTGCTGTCTTGCATCCATTCTCAACGTAATGGCGTTTATGGTCTACTGCCTTTTTATTGCCATTGCCGGAGTAATTCAGTACGGCTCGGCGGTAGAGAAGGTAGACAACGTTTCGTTTAACCGAACCCTGAAGAATTTTGATAATCTCTGATTGGCATGAATGAAGGAAATACTCTCGTTTTCAACGAAAAGATTATAGACGGCTGGACCGAGAAATACGACTACAACCGCGAACTCGGAAAGACAAAACTGAAGCCGGAGCTTAAGGAAAAGGTAAAGGATAACAATCTGACCGAAAAAAGAATAGGAGACTTTTTCACCATTGTGCTCTGGATTATCGGCATCTTCCTGCTGGTTGGAATTACCACCTTTCTGCTCTACCATCTTAAATTGGGCAGTCTGAAGAAGAAATCCGTAGACATCCCGGAGGAAGACACAATCTACGGCATCGACTTCGAAGCCCTTATTTTGCAGATGGAGAAGGAAGGCAACTATATGCAGTGCATTCGCCTTAAATACCTGTCGGTGCTCAGAACGCTGCACGACTCGCACCGCATTGCGTGGGAGCCTTACAAAACACCTACGCAATATGTGTATGAAATGAAGAATGCTGATTTCAAATCGCTTACAAACTTGTTTATGAAGGTTAGGTATGGCGGATATGCCGCAACCATACAGATGTATGACGAGGCAAAACGTTTGTCGGACTTGGTGCTGAAAGGAGGTAGAGGATGAATAAAAACACATTGCAGACCATAGCGAAAGCCCTTCTGCTTGCCTTGGTGCTTGGTCTGATATTCTGGCTGGGCAAGCGGTTGCAGAGTTTCGACTGGGATGAAAATCAGTCGTCGCCAAAGTGTACCGAGCCATTTGGCGTGGCTCTGTACGACAGCATCGTAGGCGAGGCTTTGGGACAGAAAGTCGTTCAGTCATACGGCTTGCCAAAGAAAGTAAAGCATAACGAAAGTGCTTTTCTTATTGGTAAAAATGCCTATGGATATTGGCTCGAAGATACATATGAAAATCTGGCAGAGAAAGGCGCGGTGGTCGTTATTT
>JBGUGY010000260.1:0-2436 GCA_045111775.1 Bacteroidaceae bacterium
GGCGCGATAAGCATTCCTCGCTTCGTTATTGCAGGCGACTATAAGTTTAATTCGAAGTGGGTTCTCGGTGCTGAGATTGAGTTTGAATCTGGCGGCACGGGAATTGCCTACGAGATTGAGAATACGGAGAACGGCGAGTACGAAACAGAAGTAGAGAAGGGTGGCGAGGTTGCCATCGAGCAGTTTCACATAACCCGAATGATTCATCCGGCGTTCAATGTTAGGGTGGGACACATGGTTCTGCCTGTTGGACGCAATAACAAGAATCACGAGCCTATTTTCTTCTTCGGAACTACTCGTCCCGAAGGCGAGACGACTATAATACCAAATACATGGCACGAAACAGGAGTTGAGTTCTTCGGCGAGTTTGGTCGTGGCTACGGTTCGTTCGACTATCAGCTTCAGGTTGTCGAGGGACTAAATGCCAACGGATTCGACCGCAACAACTGGGCTGGAGGAGCAAGTCAGGGAATCTTCGAGGAAGACAACTTTACAAGCCCTGCATACGTTGCCCGATTGGATTATGTTGGAGTTCCGGGATTGACACTTGGCGGCTCGTTCTACTATTGCAAGGATGCAGCATCAAACTCAGACAAGCAGCAGACTTACAATTTTGTAGTTCCAGTCAGAATATTCACTGCCGATGCGCAGTACATAAACCGATATGTTACGGCACGATGCAACTTCCTATGGGGAAACATCTCGAACAGTAGCAAACTGAGTTCGAAGAACGGAAAACTGTCGAGTGCATCGCCTTACAGCCGAACAGCTCCTATTGCGCACAAGGCTGTGAGCTACGGCGGCGAGCTTGGTCTGAACGTAAAGGGCATCGTCGGATGCGATAACTGTCCAGTGATATTTCCTTTTGTGAGATACGAATATTACAACTCGCAGGAAGATGTGGTTGCACCGCTCGTTGCCGATGCCCGTCTGAAGATATCGATGTGGACAGCCGGCGTAAACTGGAAGCCAATTCCGCAGATTGTGGTGAAGGCTGACTATACGGCTCGCAAGATTGGCGGCGGAGCATACAACTCAGAAAACGAATTTGCCGTAGCCGTGGCATGGACAGGCTGGCTGGCATCGAAGTAAACGAAAAAAATCAACACAATTTAAATAATAAGAATCAATGAAAAACAAATTTCTTCTGATGGGGCTTGTTGCCCTTGGATTGGGCATTACTTCATGCTCTGATGATGATAAGAATGAGAATACTCTTCCTGAAGGTACTGCCGAGGTGGAGATTTCAATCGACGAGACTGCATACGCAGGCAACGAGGACAACTGGCACAAATATACTGTTGCCGTTGCAAATCTTCTGGTAAAGGATGCGACCGAACTTCAGGATGCTTGGATTAACGGCTATGCCGATGAATTCAAGAACGCAAAAGGCTCGTACAAGTCATACAACGACTGTCTTGCTGAGATTATCAACGGTTGTGCCGACATCTCAAACGAGGTTGGAACTGCAAAAATAGGCGAGCCACGCGACCTTTGGGAGAAGGGCAAGTATACCGAGGCTGTCTATGCCGTTGAGTCATGGTACAGTTACCACTCAATCGACGACTATACAAACAACTTGTATTCAATCCGTAACGCATTCAACGGTTCGCGTACAAGCGCAGAGGCTGCAAATTCTATCGCTTCATACTTGAAGAAGAACGACGAGGCTCTCTACACAACAATAAAGAACGACATCAGCAACGCCATCACAAAGGTTAGTTCGATGGTTGCTCCGTTCCGCAGCCATATCGGAAACAAGAGCGTTGTAGAGGCAATGGAGGCTTGCGCAACTCTCAATGCCGACCTCACAAACAAGCTTCTGCCATACTTCACAAACCTCGAAGGTGCCGATGCCGATTTGAAGCTTATCGTAGAAAACTATGTTGACAATGTTGTTCTTACAACATATTCTGATTTGGTAAAGAAGACAACAGCGCTTCGCGATGCAGTTGTGGCTCTTAATGCAAACAGAACAGACGACAACTTCAAGAAGGCTGCATCTGCTTGGCAGGCTGCCCGCGAGCCTTGGGAAACATCAGAGGCATTCCTCTTCGGTCCGGTTGCCGAACTTGGTCTCGACCCTAACATGGATTCATGGCCGCTCGACCAAGATGCCATCGGCAATATTCTGAAGAACGGTGACTTCTCGGCTCTTGAGTGGGAAGGTGAATTTACCGAAGAAGGCGAGGCTGGCGAGACTATCGGTGCTGCACAGAATGTTAGAGGTTTCCATACACTTGAGTTCCTGATATTTAAGGATGGAGTTGCTCGTACTACAAAATAAAAGATGAAAAACAAGAAGATACTAATTTCTTCCATAATATTGTTAGCCATGCTATCGTCCTGTGAGGACGATAGCATGAATGTTATGGATATCGACATACCCGAAGGTTACGCTCTAAGTGCCGGAACATCAACGGTTTTTGTTAACTC
>JBGUGY010000261.1:0-3123 GCA_045111775.1 Bacteroidaceae bacterium
CTATCGGCTGCATTGGCGATACTTTTGCCTATGCTTTGGGTTCTGGTATTGGCTGGCTGCTTGCTATCGTGGGCTTGGCTGCAATTCGCGAGAAAATGGCATATACAAACGTTCCAAAGCCACTTCAGGGACTTGGAATCACCTTCATCACTGTAGGTTTGATGGCTATGGCGTTCATGTGCTTGTCAGGTTTGGATCTATAATAATTAAAGGAATATAAACGATGGGTAATTTTATATTTGCAAGCATTGGAGTATTCCTTGTGATTATTCTTTTGCTGGTTGTAATTCTGCTTGTTGCAAAGACTTACCTTTCTCCAAGCGGTAATGTGAACATAACAATAAACGGTAAGGACAAGTTTGAGGTTGGTCAGGGCGCAAGCCTTCTGAGCACTCTTGCCGAGAAGGGCGTTTATCTTCCATCAGCATGTGGTGGTAAGGGTTCTTGCGGTCAGTGTAAGTGTCAGGTTGTTTCTGGCGGCGGCGAGATTCTCGATTCAGAGAAGGGACATTTCTCTCGTAAGCAGATTAAGGAGGGATACCGTCTTGGCTGTCAGTGCAAGGTTAAGGGCGACCTCGAAATCAAGGTTCCAGACTCAGTAATGGGTGTTAAGGAATGGGAGTGCGAGGTTATCAGTAACCGCAACGTTGCTACATTCATCAAGGAGTACAAGGTTAAACTTCCTGCTGGCGAGCATATGGACTTCGAGCCAGGTTCTTATGCACAGATTAAGATTCCTGCATTCGAAATCGACTATAAGGATTTCGATCGCGAGCTTATTGGCGACTTGTACGTTCCTGCATGGGAGAAGTTCGGTTTGTTCAAGCTTCACTGTTCAAACCCAACTCCAACAAGCCGTGCTTACTCTATGGCTAACTATCCAGACGAGGGTGATATTATCACACTTACTGTGCGTATCGCTACACCTCCGTTCAAGCCAAAAGACCAGTGTCCAAACGGTCCTGAGTTCATGGATGTAAATCCGGGTATCGCTTCATCATACATCTTCTCTCTGAAACCGGGCGACAAGGTGATTATGAGTGGTCCTTACGGTGAATTCCGTCCTCAGTACGGTACTGGCCGTGAGATGATTTGGGTTGGTGGTGGTGCCGGTATGGCTCCTCTCCGTGCTCAGATTATGCACATGCTCAAGACTCTGAAGACTACAGACCGCGAGATGCACTACTTCTACGGTGCGCGTGCAATCGACGAGGTATTCTTCCTTGATGACTTCCTCGAACTTGAGAAGGAGTTCCCTAACTTCCACATGCACTTGGCTCTCGACCGTCCTGATCCTAAGGCAGACAGCCTTGGCATCAAGTACACTCCGGGATTCATTGCTCCGGTTATGGGCGATACTTACCTCAAGCAGCATGAGGCTCCAGAAGATGTTGAGTACTATCTCTGCGGACCTCCAATGATGGCTAAGACTGTGCTCGATCTTCTTCACAGCCTTGGCGTAGAGGACAACATGATTCGCTTCGATAACTTTGGCGGATAAAATCCGAAACGTAACGATAATAAAGAACCATCCTTCATCTTTTCAGAGGGGTGGTTCTTTTTTTGTGTATGTCCATATTTTGTCCGAACTCTGATTGCATATCGCAGAAATTTGTTTAATTTTGCGACCAATGGAAAAAAAAGACGGCTGTTCGGACAGCACAAAAGTATGGTATGTGCTCAAATCTCCGTATCTGAGCGTATCCATACGAAAGGAGTTGGACGAAAAAGGTTTTGAATATTTTCTTCCGACAACCTTCACTATGGTTGGCAGGGAAGGGCATAAGGTGCGTGTTGAGCGTTCGCTTGTGCTCAACATGGTATTTGTTGCCACCGACAACTACGACGACCTCAGAAACTGGGTTATGGCAAACACGGCCTACCGTCTGATGATTATGCATCAGCGTCGGTCTGCTCTCGATTCTTTGTCGAATCCAATTCCGGTTCGTATTCGCGATGCCGAGATGCAGATGTTCCGCAAGGCGATAAGTTTCTATCGTGATGGTGAAATTCCATACGTCAAGCCCGAAGAGGTTAATCTTGAGGCCGGCGACGAGGTCAGAATCATCGGCGGAGCGTTCGATGGGGTAGAAGGCATCCTTCTCTCTCAGCAGGGAAAGGAAGGCGGTAAAGTTGTCGTCTCGCTTAGTAAGATTCTTGCCGTCCAGACTCTGAATATTCAGCCCGAATATCTTCAGATTATACGTTTTGGCAACAACAGACATCTTTACAAGGTTGTAGAACTCTACACTCCGCGACTCAGAAATGCCGTTAAGGAGAAATCGAAAGGTACGCTGAAGAACGATTCCTTCGCACGCGTGTTCGTAAACCGATATTCGATGCTTGAGTGCGGCACTCCAAACTCGCAGATTAAGATTGATGCGTTGATGTATGCCAGTTATAAACTTATAGGTGAGGATGAAAAGGCGGCAGAAATGCTCAGAAAGATAAACTCAATCAAACAAAACATAAAATCAAAAAGTACGTTCGACTTTTTAAATGAATGGTTATGAAGAATGTGGCGGTAATTTTTGCAGGCGGCTCTGGTAAGAGAATGAACACCGTGAGCCGGCCAAAGCAGTTCCTCGAACTGAACGGCAAACCTGTCATCATATATACTCTCGAATTGTTCGACAATCATCCCGAAATAGATGCGATATGTGTGTCGTGCATCGAGTCGTGGATTCCTTTCCTCGAGAAGATGCTCCGCAAATTCGAGATAAACAAGGTCGTGGAGATTGTTCCGGGCGGTGACAGCGGTCAGGACTCAATCTACAACGGATTGTGTGCCGCCGAGAGATGGGCGCAGAAGAATGGCTCACTAGAAGAAACTGCCGTGCTGATTCACGACGGTGTGCGACCTCTAATCACCGAGCAGACTATAACCGACAATATCAGCATGGTTCGTGAGCGAGGAAACTGCATTACCTGCGTTCCTGCAACCGAAACGTTCGTGGTTACAAAATCCGACGGCGGTATGGAAATTCCCGAGCGTGCAAACTCGTTGGTGGCTCGCGCTCCGCAGAGTTTTATGTTAACGGATATTCTTGCTGCTCATCGCAAAGCAATAAAGGAAAACAGACATGATTATATCGATTCGTGCACTCTGATGAGTCATGCCGG
>JBGUGY010000262.1:0-5022 GCA_045111775.1 Bacteroidaceae bacterium
TCGCTTCCCGAACTTGTCGATTCGCTCGACAAGGATGTGCCAGTCTACGGCACTCTGCTCGATGGCGGAAACATCTACACGCAAGACCTTCAGCAACGCGGACTTATCGTTATGGGCAATGAGGGCAAGGGCTTGAGCGAGGAGATGCGCAAACGCGTGTCGCACAAGCTTTACATCCCTAACTATCCCGAAGGCTCGGAATGTGCCGAGAGCCTTAATGTTGCCATCGCCACCGCCGTTGTGTGTGCTGAGTTTAGAAGAAGAGGATAAGGTTGGTTTGTGGTTATGGAATTAAGTAAAAAGGTTGTATTTTTTGGTTGTTGCTTTTGCGTGTATATAGGTTTTATCGGGCTTCATAATTGGAATAAAGAGAAGAAAATAATGGAGCAGGAAGAACCTATTCCTGTGGGGCGTTTTGAGGTCAAGGAAATTAAGGACGGAAAACATGCTCATGCAGAAATATTATATAATGGGAAAACTTATAGCGTACTTATGGATGGTTCGTATTGTGATTGTGATTCCATAAAATCGCTAAAACTGTATTACGATGCAGAAGATGATTCAATGTTCGAATCACATAAGGCTGTTTCTGAATATTATTGTACTCTAATTTTTTTTGCCATGCCTTTGGTTCTGATATTCTGCTATATAAGAGAACGAAAGAAATTTAAGAAAGTTGAAAGTAAAGGACAAAGAAAACATCGCAAGAAGAAAAAACGATGAATCATCGCTGAAAAAAGTCATAATCTGCCTATCTGCCATTTCATTATAAATGCCGAAGAAAGGCTTTCAAAACAGAAGTTTTTCTCGACAATATCCTCTACTATGAAAGAATAAGGAACAAAACATTCAGAATTGCCCCAACGGATAATGCATATTTTTTGTATTTATAATACCTTTGTTCCATGAAAACTCTGAAAGAACTTTATAGAATTGGAAAAGGTCCGTCGAGCAGTCATACGATGGGACCTCAGCACGCGGCAGAGATATTTCTGGAGAAATGTAGCGATGCCGCCAAGTATGTTGTGACGCTTTACGGCAGTCTGGCAGCCACAGGCAAGGGGCACATGACCGACCAAGCCATCGGCGATGTGCTGAAAGGGCACGGACAGCTCGAAATACGCTGGGAACCGCAGACGTTTCTGCCGTATCATCCCAACGGAATGCGCTTTCAGGCTTACGATTCGCAGCAGAATCTGCTAAACGACTGGACGGTGTTCAGCGTTGGCGGCGGCGCGTTGTCCGAAGGCAAGGACTTCGACAAGTTCGGCGTGGCAGAGACATACGCCTATCCCAATCTGACGGAGATAATGAAATGGTGCTACGACAACGGTCGCAACTACTGGGAATATGTTGAGATGTGCGAGCAGAAGGGCATCTGGGACTATCTGGGCGAGGTGTGGAACGCCATGAAGCAGAGCATTTCCAACGGTCTGACTAACGAGGGCGTTCTGCCCGGACCGCTGAAACTGCCTCGCAAGGCGGCAAACTACTACACCAAGGCAACGAGCTACAAGCCGTTGCTTCAGGAGCGTTCGCTTATCTATGCCTACGCACTTGCCGTGAGCGAGGAGAACGCCTCGGGCGGAACGGTGGTTACAGCTCCTACGTGCGGCTCGTGCGGAGTGATGCCGGCGGTGCTCTATCATCTGGAGCAGACGCAGGGCTTCTCGGAGATTCGTATTCTGCGTGCCCTTGCCACTGGCGGACTTATAGGAAACGTTGCCAAGCAGAATGCTTCGATAAGTGGAGCAGAGGTGGGCTGCCAAGGCGAGGTGGGAGTGGCTTGCGCAATGGCTGCCGCGGCTGCCTGTCAGTTGCTGGGAGGCAGTCAGTCGCAGATTGAATATGCCGCCGAAATGGGTTTGGAGCATCATCTTGGAATGACCTGCGACCCGATGTGCGGAATGGTTCAGATTCCGTGTATAGAACGTAACGCCTTTGCCGCCTCGCGTGCGATAGACGTGGCTCAGTTCGCGCTCCAGTCGGACGGGCATCACCATGTGTCGTACGACAAGATTGTGAAGGTTATGAAGCAGACGGGGCACGACCTTCCGTCGCTTTACAAGGAAACGAGCCAAGGCGGTATGGCATCGCTCGTTGAGAACGCATAATCGCCTTCTTCATAGAAACAAAAAAACTCACAAATCCAGATATGCGGACTTGTGAGTTTTTTATGTATGTAGCAAGATTTACGCCTCGGCAATAACAACTTTAGCACGCTCAAGAGCGATGTTGATGTTGCTGCAAATGTTGGCGTTGCCAATCTTAGTATCGAAGTGATTCTTTATCAGAACAGCCTGAACCTTTTCGTTAACGCCCGAAAGGATAACCTTGATGTTCTCCTTCTTACTCATAGAGATGAGGTTCTCGAGGTTGTGAAGACCGGTTGAGTCGATGAACGGAACTTTTCTCATTCTGATGATACGAACCTTTGGACGGTCGCTTCCCATGTCTGCCATCATCTCCTCGAACTTGTTGGCAATTCCGAAGAAGTAAGGACCGTTAATCTCGTAAACCTCAACGCCTTCTGGCACGGCAAGATGCTCCTCGTGAGTATCTGCATCTGTGTCTGCGTTAGGGTCAATCTCATCGATGATAACCGAAACCTGAGTAGTCTCAGCCATACGGCGCATACAGAGAAGGCAAGCAAGAATCAAGCCGTACTCGATAGCGTAAGTAAGGTCGAAAATTACTGTAAGCAAGAATGTTGTCAAAAGCACGCTTACGTCGGACTTTGGATTGTTGAACATCTCGCGGAATGTTCTCCAGCCACTCATGTTGTAAGAAACGATAACCAAAACGCCGGCAAGACAGCTCATTGGGATGTACTTTGCAAGCGGCATCAAGAACAGGAAGATGAGCAGCAGGACAACTGCGTGAACAATTCCGGCGATAGGAGTCTTACCGCCATTGTTGATGTTTGCCATTGTTCGGGCAATTGCTCCTGTTGCAGGAATACCCCCGATGATTGGGGTAACGATGTTTGCGATACCCTGACCGATTAGTTCCTGATTAGAGTTGTGGCGGTCGCCAATATAACCGTCGGCAACAGCGGCAGACAGAAGGCTCTCGATTGCGCCGAGAAGAGCGATGGTGATGGCTGGCGAGATAAGCTTCTTTATAACCTCCCAGTTGATGGCTGGCAACGCAGCCTCTGGAATTTCAGAGCTGATGCTGAAACGGTCGCCGATAGTCTCGATGCTTGTTCCCATGCCGTTCTGCTTCAGGAAGTAAACTGCAACGGTCATTACAACGATGGCGATGAGCGAGCCCGGAATAACCTTCGAGAACTTAGGAGTAACGGCGATGATGATGATGCTAAGAATTCCCACGCCAGTACACCAAGGGTCTATTGTAGCGAAATTCTGCAAGTAAACGCCCCACTTAGCGATAAAGTCGGCAGGTATTCCGCCTTCGATTGTAAGGCCGAACAAATCCTTCACCTGAGTGGTGAAGATTGTAAGCGCGATACCGCTGGTAAAGCCTACAACGATAGGATAAGGAATGTATTTGATTATTGTTCCGAGACGGAAGATACCAAGCAGAAGAAGGAAGATACCAGCCATGAAAGTGGCTATTGCAAGTCCGCTCATTCCGTACTCCTGAATGATGCCGTACACGATTACGATGAACGCGCCGGTAGGACCGCCAATCTGGATTTTTGTTCCACCGAATGCCGAGATAAGGAAACCGGCTACGATGGCGGTGATGATTCCCTTCTCAGGAGTTACTCCCGATGCAATACCAAAGGCGATTGCCAGCGGCAAAGCCACGATACCCACGATGATACCGGCCATGAGGTCGGCCATGAATGTTTGTCTGTTGTAGTTGCGCAACGTCGAAAATAAACGTGGCTTAAATACAAAACCTTTCATTTACCCTAATTTAATTTTTTTGTCTTTAAACTCTTATATTATTTCTCTTTTTATCTCTGATTTATCTCCAATCTTAATTTGTCGGCAAAAAATAAAGTGCAAAAATACTTCATAAAATTCAGAAATCCAATTTTTGACTTTGATTTTGGCTCTAAACCGCTGTTTTATTGCTCTATGTTAATTATAGCTTGTTGCGCTTAACGCCTCGCACGGCTTCCGATTCGAGCGGATTGTCGGGCCACGAATGCTTTGGGTATCGGCGTTTCAGTTCCTTGCGCACCTCGAAATAAGTGTTCTGCCAAAAGCTGTTGAGGTCTTGCGTTAGCTGAACGGGCTTGAATCCAGGCGAGAGAAGTTCCATAAGCACGGCTCGCTTGCCGTCGTCTATGCGTGGCGTGCTGTCCATTCCGAAACATTCCTGAAGGCGCACGCGAAGGATTGGCAACTCGGCTCCCACGCGATACTCAATCTTTATGCGACTGCCTGTCGGCACTTTTATGTGGGTAGGCGCAAGTCGTTCAACCTCGGTCTGCTGTTCGTATGTAAGGAGCGACCACAGAGCCTCGCAGAGGTCTATCTTCTTCAGTTCGGCGGTGGTTGTGCTGCTGCCGATGTAGAACGGAAGCCACTCGTTGGCTCGCCTTAGAACCGCCTCGGTTGAGAGGTCGGGCAACTGCATCTCGGGATGCCATTCTGCCACTACCGCTACGCGCCGCTGTAGGTTCTGCACCTCGTCCGAGAAGTTGAGCATACTTGTGCCGTACTTCTGCGCGGCGTTGCAGATGGCTTGCTTTATGGCTTCGGAATTTCCGTCGGAAATAGGCTTTGAATCAATAAGCAGACAGCCTATTTTGTATTCACGTTGTGCTACTATGCAGCCCTGACGATTATCCCATGATATATTATCTTTTACTTTAGCAAAACTTTTTAAGTTCTTAATATCCAGTGGAGAAGCAAGAATGATTTTGTTGTTCACAACCTGTGCCACGGCGAGATTGTCGTAGGCAGACAGAGCATCGCCCTTGTCGATTACAGCTTTGTCGCCGCACGACAGCATGAATGTGTTGTATTCGCCCTTCAGAGCCATTGCAATGCGCTCGGGATAGGCAGATGCAAGCAACATTCCGGTGGCGTAGATGTCGGG
>JBGUGY010000263.1:0-3990 GCA_045111775.1 Bacteroidaceae bacterium
GCATATTACGAAGGACTGGTTAAGATGGCTGCCGAGAAGGTTGCCGAGACCGAACTCCTGCTGAAACAGACGCAGGTTCTTGAAGAAGTGGGACGCAAGAGCCATACCGATGTAGCACTGGTAGAGTCGCAGAAAGCCGAGGCAGACTACGAACTCATCCGTCAGCAAAGCCTCTACGCATCGGCTCTTCTCGAACTGAAGAAGGAGATGGCTTTTCCCGTTGCCGATTCGCTCTTGCTCGATGTGCAGACATCAAAGACCGATGAGGCTGTTCTCTCGGGCATCATGCTAAACGACGAGGAGCACGCCGCCCTTCAGCAGGCACGATACAAGATTACGGCATCGAAGCACGAATGGAGGCAGGCTCGCGCATCGCTCATGCCAACGCTGTCGGTAGGGGCAGGCATCGGAACAACATACTACAAAACGCTTCACGCTGCCAATACAGCCGCTTTCAGCAGTCAGTTTAAGAACAACATGGGCGAGTATGTAGGCTTTACGCTCAGCATACCTCTCTTCAGCCGGTTGCAGTCGGCAATGGGCATCCGCCGTGCCAAGAACAACTACAAGATGGCTTGCGAGGCATACGAGCAGAAGCATCTGGAACTCGAGAAACTGAGCTGCGAGGCGTGGCAGGACTGGCAGGGCTACATAAAGCAGACGGCGCAGATGGAGAAGAAGGTCGAGGCCGACAGTCTGGCATATCAGCTTACGCGCCGACAGTTTGAAGAGGGGCTGAGCACTGCCATCGACCTTCACACAACATCGGCAGAGCTGCTGAAATCGAAGGCAACGCTTCTGCAATGCCGACTTATGGCTGTGGTTAAGGAACAATTAGTAAAATATTATAGAGGAGAAACAATATGGACAGAGTAATAGAGAAAACTAAGAAACAACGGATTCTTAAATATTGGCCTTATGCCGTTGGCGGCGTAGTGCTGCTTGCAATTGTGTGCTGGCTCATTTTCGGCAATCATGCCTCTACGCTGAAGGTAGATAGAAACGATTTGACAATCAGCGAGGTGCGCCGAGGCGAGTTTAAAGACTACGTCCGCACCAACGGACAGGTATTGCCTATTCAGGTAGTTCAGATTTCGCCCGAGGAAGGCGGCATCGTTCTCGAAAAAGTGGTAGAGGAAGGCGCGATGGTCAAGAAAGGCGATGTAATTGTGCGCCTTAGCAACTCCAACCTCGACCTGCAGATTCTGAATGCCGAGGCTGAGCTTGCCGAGAAGCAGAATCTTCTGCGCAACACTCAGGTTGCCATGCAGCAAGACCGCCTTAACAACCAGACTGAGCAGGCGCAGCTTAACATGGACACTCAGCGCAAGAAGCGCGCCTACGAGCAGAACAAACGCCTCTTTGCCGAGAAACTGATAAGTCGCGAGACTTATGTTCAGTCGCAGGAAGACTATCAGCTTTCTGCAAAGAAACACTCGCTCATAAGCAAGCGCCTGAAGCAAGACAGCATCTACCGCACGGTGCAGATGGACCAGATGGAAGACAACCTTCATAACATGCGCCGAAACGTGGTGATGGTGCGCCAGCGCAAAGACAAGCTCGAGATACGCTCTGCCATCGACGGCGAGCTTGGTCTGCTCGATGTTGAACTGGGTCAGAGCATTCAGCCGGGACAGAAGATTGGTCAGCTCAACGACCTCTCTGCCTACAAGGTCGAGGCTATGATTGACGAGCATTACATCGACCGCGTGCGTCAGGGCCTGACGGCAACATTCAGCCGTGGCGACAAGACATTCCAGCTTGTTGTGCGCAAGGTTTATCCCGAGGTGCGCGACGGCAAGTTCCGATGCGACTTTGTGTTCAAGGGCGAGCGTCCCGAGAATATCCGAACAGGACAGACATATTACATCGACCTCGAACTCGGTCAGCCAGAGCAGGCAGTCATCATTCCTCGCGGAACATTCTTCCAGAGCACCGGCGGACAGTGGATTTTTGTGCTCGACAAGGGTGGAACGAAAGCCTATCTCCGTAAGATTCGCATAGGCCGTCAGAATCCGCAGTACTACGAGATTCTCGAAGGACTTGAGCCGGGCGAGCGCGTAGTTACAAGCGGCTACGAGGCATTCAAAGACAACGAAGTTTTAGTAATAAAATAGAAAAATACAATACCATGAATATTTTTAGAAATCTGATTTATATGGCGCGCCGTTTCAAGACGGCAACCGCGCTCAACTTCATAGGACTTGCGGTGGCTTTTGCTGCCTGCTATCTGTTCCTTACGCAGGTGATATACAATCACTCGTACAACAAGGGAATGAAAGATTACGAACGCGTTTATCGCGTTGAGTTCCGCGATATTTTTGAGGAAGGCAAATGGATTTCGCACACATCCCGCCTGATTGCTGACGAACTTGCCACGTTGCCGCAGGTCGAGGGCATGGCGCTGTTTCAGTGCTGTTTCAGCGAGTGGAGATTCAAGAATAACGAGACCGACGAAAAGTTCTTAATCTGTAATGTTAGCAACGATGCCATCTCGACAATTGCTCCGCGGCTTATTGACGGCAGGCTGAACTGGAAGGAGGGCGACACGAATGGCTTGGTTATTCCAGCTTCGGTTGCGATGCATTATTTTGGCTCAATTCAGGTTGCCGGCCGTTGCATGCGCGACTTGAAGGACAGCATCCCGGTGATTGGCGTTTACTTGGATTTGCCCGAAAACTGTTCGGTAGGAAATTGCATCTACCGCAATCTCGGCGACGAGAACAAGAATAACATCAACAACTGGAACTATACATGCTACATCAAACTGAAGGAAAATGTTGATGTGGCAGGACTCAACGCTACTCTTGGCAAGACGATAACCCCGAAGATTCGCGAGAAATTACGCTCGCTTGGCGAATCGAACATTAATGTAACAGATTTGACAATCCGTCTTGTGCCCGTCACCGAAACGTGGTTCTCGGGTATCAACCCTGTATGGGACAGGGGCAACCGCACCGTAGACTTTATTCTGCAACTGGCGTGCTTGCTGGTCGTAATCATCGCATCCATCAACTTCCTTAACTTTACGCTGGCAGAAAGCCCTATGCGCATAAAGAGCACAAACACGCGCATGGTGTTGGGCAGCAGTAAATCGGCGTTACGAATGGGCTTGGTTGGCGAAACGGTTGTTACATCGTTCTTGGCATTTGTGCTTGCTACGGTGTTCGTCTATCTGTTCTCGCAGTCGCCAACGGTTCACGAGCTTCTCTCGGGCGACATTTCGCTTGGCGGCAACATTCTGCTTCTGCTTGTATTGGCTGTCGTATCGGTTGTTGTAGGCATCGTTGCCGGAATGTATCCAGCCTATTACGTCACATCGTTCCAGCCTGCTTTGGTTCTGAAAGGCTCTTTCGGACTCACTCCTAAGGGACGTAAGCTGAGAACTGCGCTGCTCTGCCTGCAATTCGTCATCACATCGATAATGATGGTCTATATCGGAATTCTTCAGCAGCAGGTTCATTATATCTTCCATTCCGACTACGGATATAGCAAGGACGAGGTGCTTCAGGCAAGCGTGTGGGATGTGATGGACAAGTGCGATGCCCTGCGCTCCGAGCTGATGCAGCTTACGGGCGTGAAGGATGTGAGTTTCTCGCAGTTTAAGCTGGGCACCGGAGACCAGTATATGGGCTGGGGACGTGGCGACAAAGACCATCATATAAATTTTACCTGTATGCCGGTTGACTGGCACTATCTGCGCACAATGGGCATTGAGGTGACCGAAGGACACGACTTTAACGAGAGCGACAAGGATGTGTACATCATAAACGAGGCGGCGCGCAAGCAGTGGAACTGGGTTGAACTGAACAAACCGCTTCTGGAAAACGATTTGCCTGTGATTGGAGTGTGCAAAAACATTCGGTTCATGTCAACGCGTGTAGACAATAACAATATGCCAATGGCATTCCTGATTATGGGCGACAATTTTAAGGGCTGGGAAAGAAATCTGGGAACTCTGAACGTGCGCGTGGCGGCAGGCATCGACAA
>JBGUGY010000264.1:0-3258 GCA_045111775.1 Bacteroidaceae bacterium
GTACCTTGGACGTACCTTGGACGTACCTTGGACGTACCTTGGACGTACCTTGGACGTACGGACAATTTCTGACGAAATTGTCCGTTAGAAATCCTTAATTTTCAATTCTGAATTGTTAATTGTCAACTGTCAATTGTGAATTCTGTAAGTTCTTGCATAGAATAAAACAATCGTGGCGTTACAGTCGCTGCAACGCCACGATAAAGGTATTTACTATTTGAGTTTGTTTAAGTCTATCTCGACGAATTTTATTCGGCGGCGACGCCATGTGTAGATGCAGTAGACCTTTCCGTCGCTTCCCTGAATGATGGATGGGTAGGAATACTGACTCACCGGGCTTGTCTCCAAATCCATCAGCTTGCGCCAATGCTCGCCGTCGTCGCTGATTGCAAGGCTCAGCGGAGTGCGAGGACCTTTTGGAGTGCCGTCGATGGTTGAAAAGTCGTTGTAAATGAGCATCTGTCTGCCGTCCTTTAGAGTAACGGCATCTGTGCCACTATTATTGTTCGGCAAATCGCTTAGCGTTACCTTGCTCCAAGTCTTGCCCTTGTCGCGGCTCTCGGCTGTTGCCAGATTTGCGTTTCGGGTGCGGGCAAGAACCTTCAGACGACCGTCTTTAAGGAACATGACGCTTGGCTGAATGGCAAGGATTGGCTGAGGTTTTGCCGTCTTTATTGCCTCGCCAGCCTCTTGGTCGTTCTTGTTGTTGCCGAGAGCATCCTTTGTCGTTACAGGGCTCTTTCTGACAGCCGTAGGAAGCGACAGTTCAGCCTCCAGCGGACCGATTTTCTGCCATTTGGTCAGTTTCTTGTCTGTTACCTCGAAGTGCAGACGCCAGCCCTTGTTCTCGGTGCTCGACGGACAGTAAATCTTGTCGCCCACCATCACTGGCTTGTTCTTGATAGGTCCAAGGAAGCCCTCAGGAAGAGCCTGAGGAGTCTGCCAAGTCTTTCCGCCGTCCTTGCTTCGAGTAACGAAGCCCGTCCAGTCCTTTACGTTCAGACCAATCTTGTAGAACAGCAGAAGGTCGCCCTTCGGAACTTGGAAGATAACCGGATTCCAGCACGCCTTGCGCGTTACGCTGTCGGTCTCGTGGAATGCGCTCTTCGTCACCGCGCTGTACTTGCCGTCAGCCACAAGCTGAGGTTCTGTCCACTTGTTTGAGCCTTTTGGCTTGCGGCAAACCCAGATGCAGACATCAGGATTGCGCTCCTTTGTTCCGCCAAAGAAGGTAGCCACAAGGTCGCCCTTCGGAGTCTCGGCAACGGTTGCTGCGTGGCACTCCTTGAACGGTGCTTTCTCGTAGAGGAACTCGCTGCAAGTAACAGCCTCGTCAATCTTTGGCAGACTGATGTCGAAGGTGTGAGTGCCCGAGCCAACCTCTTCGGTGCGGCCGTCGGCAAGATGTATTGTAGCCGTTGTGTTGCACGGAACAGTAACCTGCCAGTGCATCTTTTGCAGATTCTTGTGCCACTTGCTTACAACCGTGCCGTAAGGGGTTGAGTATGAGCAGTCGACCTTGCTCAGATTCTCTATATCGGTCTGCGGACGGAGGTCGATATGATGATATGCCGGCTCAGTAGCCCTTATTCCACCCAAGTTCTGATAGAGGAACGGAATGAGGTCGCCCAGAAGCATTACATGGTTGCCGCTGTTCATCTTAGGGTCGGCGGTGTTGCCGTTCCACAACTCCCAGATGGTTGTTGCGCCCTGCTTTGCCATGTATCCCCACGAAGGATAGTCGTCGTTGCTTGCAAGGCGGAAAGCCAAGTCAGAACGGCCGTGCTGGCAGAGCTGCTGCAATATCCACTGAACGCCGATTACGCCGCACTCAATCTGACCAACGCCCTTGTGCTTACCGAGCGTTGTGGCGCAGATGTTCTTCACCACCTCGTCCTCATACTCGCTTGGAACGATGCCGAAGGCTACAGGCAGAAGATTTGCCGTTACGGTGTTGTTTGAGTAGTAGATGCTGTCGGGATAGAGCGGATGTCCCGGACGCAGCGTCATGCCCTTCTTTACCTTCAGGAAGGTTGAATTGAACACCTCAGCCATCTGGTTAGCCTGCTTGAGGTAGAGCTGTGCCTCGTCCTTCAGATTCTGCATCTCGGCAAAGCGGCTCATCATCTTCAGCAGACCGATGTAGTATGCCGATGATATAAGCGTTCCATCGGTAATGCGTGAAGGGTCTTCGCTGTGTATCAGGTTCAGTTTCTCAGGCGGAACACACCAGTCGCCGTATTTGTCGCGCGTGATGAGTCCGTTCTTTGTGTAGTTTGATGAGATGTGCTGCATCCACTTCTTCATGGCTGCGTAGTTCTCGATGATAGGCTGCTTGTTGCCAAACTGGTTGTATAGCATCTCGCAGCCAAAGAAGAAGGCGGCAGGCCATGTAACATTGTCTGAATAGTAGTTCCAGAAGGCTGGCGCAACATCAGGAATACAACCGTCCTCGCGCTGTGCCTCGCGGATGTCGTCCATCCACTTGGTGTAGAGGGCGGCATTGTCGAAGATGAAACTTTCGCCCAGCGAGCCCTTCGTTCTGTCGCCAAGCCAAGGCTGACGTTCGTTGCGCTGTGGGCAGTCGACAGGCATTCCCTTGTAGTTGCTGCGGATGCCCCAGAAAGCATTCTTGTAAATCTGATTCAGAACATCGTTGTCGCACGCAAAGTTGCCGATTACGTTCATCTCGTCGTAGATAACCTCGCCGGTGAAGTCGGCTGCCTGCGGAGCATATTTCAGACCAGTAACCTCTACAAAACGGAAGCCGTGATAGACGAAGGTTGGCGACCACTCGCGACCCTTCTCCTTGCCGTTGGCAACGTATGTGTCGGTGCATTTTGCATCGCGCAGGTTGGCAATGTACAGACTGCTGTCCTTCTGAAGAGTCTCGGCAAAGCGCAGGCGTATTGTATCGCCCTTGGCTGCCGACTGAACCTTAATCTTGAGCCATCCGGCCATGTTCTGTCCCATGTCGATGATGTAGCCGTTGCCGCGGCGTGCCTTGAACACACGCTGAGGCTTTATCTGCTCCATCACCTTCATGCCCGGCGCCATGGATGCGCGCAGAGTGCCGTAAGGGATTGACACGCGCTGTGCCTTCATCCATTCCTTGTCATCGAAGCCCGGCTCGCTCCAGCCCGGCATCTCGCGGTTGGCATCGTAGTCCTCGCCGTCGTACTCGTTGTTGCTTAGTATCGGACCTTTGCAGAAGAGTTTCCAACGCTCGTCGCTGCCTATGCGCTCGGTTGTTCCGTC
>JBGUGY010000265.1:0-3717 GCA_045111775.1 Bacteroidaceae bacterium
AGATGGCAAACGGAGGTTATTCTTCAATTCTTCGTTCAAATTTTTGTCAAACTCGTCGATAATACAGAAAATTTCTGTAATTTTGTCCTTGGTAATCATCGCTTTTTGTTTTGTAACTTGTTTGTTTACAGCTATAAAGATACAAATAATTAGCGAGATTACCAACTTTTATGGCCTTTTCTTATCCCGAACTGGCGTATAATATAATAAATATTTGAAGTATGAAAAAAAATTCCATCAACAAGAATAATACAGGACAATGGAAAAAGGACGTCCAGGAATCAGTCAAATTTTATAATGAATGGTTTCTGAACTTTGCACCTTCTACATATGTCAATGCTCGCCAAGATGCTATTAACAAAGTAGAAAATGCATTTCAGAAGACAGAATGTTTCAACAAACTCTCTATTGATATACTGAGGAATGCTCCTGAAACCATCACGATTCTTCGCATGGCTACAACCCCTCCATTGGCACGTGACCGTTTGATGGGCCTTGCTGAGGTTTCAAGAGCATTTGTTAAAGGAATGGAAGATGGCAAATTGCCACAACGTATGCCAGCTGATACTCTTGAAGATAATCTGAACCGTATTATTGCAGTTATCAGTAAACTATTTGATGTTGACATTATGCCTTGGCTGACAACTGGGTCCTTCCCTCATGAAATGGATAGATTGTTGGCAACTCATGTTATTGGTGATCGTGTGTGCGGCTCTTTAGCAGACCCGATAATTCGAAACGAACAAGAGCGCAGACAACTTGAAAGTATCAGTCAGTTCTTGACAAAAAGGGGTTATAATTTTGTTGAGTCTAAATACATTACTGATTTTAGGGAAATGGAGCCTGGTACATTCACATACCATTTGAATGTATCTGCTAAAATGGGAAGGAGACAGATTGTTAACATGCCTATTGATGTTGTTATCATGCGTAAAACGGCAGCAACAGGTGAATTGCCTTTACTCGTTGAGTGTAAATCAGCAGGCGACTTCACAAACACGAACAAACGACGCAAGGAAGAGGCTACAAAAATAGAACAGCTTAAAAACACTTATGGCAAGGGTGTTGAGTTTGTCTTATTCCTATGCGGTTATTTTGACAGCGGATATCTTGGTTATGAAGCAGCCGAAGGTATTGATTGGGTATGGGAACATCGTATTGAGGACTTAGAAAAAGCAGGTATTTAAACGTTATGAATGAAAGAGAGATAAAAAGAAAGGAAATGCAAGACCATCTGGATGCGCAAAAAACGCAGAAGGATAGGAATGTTATGGGGCAATTCTCCACGCCATTCCCGTTGGCTCTTGACATGATGACATATATGCGGAAGTTGCTTGGAACTGATGACGTTTCATTTGTTGAACCATCCATTGGCACAGGTGTTTTCTACTCCGCTTTTACGGAGATATTTGAGAATAAGGGACAGCAAGTGTTGGGTTTTGAGATAGACCCACATTATTTCAATCCAACAAAAAACTTCTGGAGTGATTTTCCAATAGAACTCAGATGCACTGATTTTCTTGCCCAGAAACCAGATCGACTTTTCGACATGCTTGTGGCTAATCCTCCGTATGTACGTCATCACCATATTGATAACGAAACAAAAGTCAAACTCCAAAATGAGATACTTCATAAGACTGGCATTCGGATTTCCGGTCTTGCTGGACTTTACTGCTATTTTATGATGCTTTCTTCTGCATGGTTGAAAGAAGGAGGTGTCTCTTGTTGGCTTGTTCCTAGTGAATTCATGGATGTCAATTATGGGGAAGCCGTTAAGCGCTATCTTCTGCAAAATGTTGAACTGCTGCATATTCACCGTTTCAATGCTGACGATTTGCAGTTTGCCGATGCATTGGTTAGTTCTTGCATTGTCGTTTTCAGAAACAGTAAACCTAAAGACGAGCATGAGATACAATTCACAATTGGCGGTAATATAAATGCTCCTGAGTTTGTTAAGATGATGAGCGCACAACAATTAAAGACAGGCGAAAAGTGGACAAATCTTTTTACACAAGAAATTCAACATGACGAGCGACAAGCAAAACTCGGTGATTTCTTTACTGTTAAGCGTGGTATTGCTACAGGCGACAACGATTTCTTTATCCTTGATAAGGACACAATAGAACGTTACGAAATTCCTCAGCAATTTTTGCGCCCTATTCTTCCAAGTCCACGTCACATCAAGAGTGACCGCATTAAGAGTGACAATGGCATGCCTGTTGTGCAGCACCAACAATTCCTTTTTTGCTGTAGTTTACCCGAAAGCGTCTTAAAAGAGAAATACCCCAAAGTGTGGGAGTATGTTTGTCTCGGCTATGAACGGGGGGTACAAAAAGGCTATATCTGTAGTCGCAGGACGCCATGGTATTCTTGTGAAGAGCGAGAACCTGCTGCCATTGTTGTGCCATATATGGGACGAGCAGAAACGAGTAATCGTCTTTTCCGTTTTATATTAAATACCTCTAAGGCCATCACTACCAACGTTTATCTATTGCTTTACCCGAAGCCTCAATATGCCCATTGCATTAAGGACGAGAATGTATTGGAAGAAATTTGGCATGAACTAAATGCCATTCCAACGGAAACGCTTTCTCGTAATGGGCGTTTCTATGGAGGGGGACTCCGAAAGATGGAACCAAAGGAGTTAATGCAAACACCTGCTAAAGGTATTGCAGATTTATTAGTTGGCAGAAAAGAGTATCAGCAATTATCTCTTTTTGGATGATAAGATAGTTCATGTCCAAGAAAAAGCCTGACTTCCAAAAATTTGGCGAGTATCTATACTATGCCTATTCCAATCTTCAGATGTCGCACTATGCACAGAAAGATGGTAAGCCGAGGTATGACTGCATGTGCTATGTGATTCGTGCTAATGCATTCAAGGCATATAAGGACGGTAAATATATTCATGACCTCTTCGAGTTTAACATCACGATGATAAAGCATAACGATTATTGCTGGTATTGCGGTAAGGAGATACGCCAGTTCGGGATAAGATTACAGTTCAAACAGTTCAAGTTGTCTTGACTTTTCCACATGCACAGGCAACGCATCTGGCTTGTTGTCGAAGAAGCAATACGCAGTAAGTGCCGAGCAGATGTTCATGATGAAATTATGTATTGAACGATGGCGCGAATGAACCAAATTTGCCTTGTTCTTAAGCAGCTCGTTAATGCACTCGATGATGTATCTTTTCCTGAGCTGAATCTTCTCCTCAATCGACATGAGTTTGTTCTTCATGTTCGCCTTGAGTCCATGTACGAGATGTATCCCCTGCTCAAAAAGGGTGTCGAAGAGTTCCTTCTTGATGTATCCCCTGTCGGCAAAGACTTTCCCAAACAGAACCTTAGAGAATACGTTCCATACACGGTCATCCAACAAATGTTATTCCCGTGCATTTTCCGAAGGCGTAAAGTTTCATGAACAGCATCATTTTCAAGAACACTCGTGGCATCAATTCCACAAAGCGATTGTATGAAACTGCGTTCGAAAAATCCTTTCTTAGCTGCGTCCGAATACAGTTCAGATAATACTCCTTAAACGTCTTGTATGTGCCGAAATGATAGCACACAAGGATGGTCATAATTTCGCTTTCGCAGAGTTTTCCCTTGTGGTTCCTGCGGCGTTTTACGCTACTGTGTTGAGATGGCAAACGGAGGTTATTCTTCAATTCTTCGTTCAAATTTTTGTCAAACTCGTCGATAATACAGAAAATTT
>JBGUGY010000266.1:0-7552 GCA_045111775.1 Bacteroidaceae bacterium
TCTGACGAATTTGCAATTCGGCAGCAGAAAAGAAAGGGAGTTTGCAACTCCCATTGTCGCATAGCGACAAAAAGTTATGCGTGGAAACTGATACTTTCGAGCAAAATACTTTTTTTTCAGCGGTGGGAATTACAAATTCCCATTTTTTCCCAAAAGCCGAATTCGGAAATTCGGCTTGACCGTAGGGTTTCGATAGCAAGCGAACAAAGGTCGAGCGCGGAATTTTGGCTTAACGGTATTTTAATAATAGAAAAATCCCATGACTTAACGCCATAGGATTTTCCATTATTTCATTCTATTTATTTCTTCCTGCATTTACAAATATTGATACAATAGACACAACCGCCGTAAATCCAAAGATGCCAGCAAACCAAGGTTTGTCTAAATATAAGGCTAAAGCAGAAAGACCAACCAACGTAACTAAAGCCAGAAAAGCGAAAAACATGCCCTAAATATTTATTCTTGTAATTCTGCTTTCACTACTTTTCAAGACCTTCATTTTTTCTTCGTCCATTTTATGACGATGTTGCTGTTCATTCTTTGCCATTTCCATTAAAAACGGAACAATATCAGCATCTATCTTCTGGTATTCGGCAAGCTCTTGAGGTGAAGGTAGCATACTGTCGCTAACCGTATACGACACTTCTACTTGTTGCCCCATCCCCTCTTGTGTTGCAACATTAGTTTGCTTATGATTGATTTGTTGTTTAGGCATTTCTTGCTACAATTTGATTAAAACTCACTCTAATATCATGATATATCTTCTGGCGATCGCCACTTAGATTACGCATGTCATCGACTGGAGTTGATGGAGCATTGAATAGCTCTTCACGGATTTTCTGGATTTCCGCAGACTGAGAGCTATATTGCCCACGCGAAGCCAGAAACATTGTTCTAACTCCACAAACGATTATATTTCTAAATTCTTTTAGCATACGCATTGTAAAAACACCTTAAGTATATCCTACGATGCAAATATAAGCCTTTTATCCTTATCAACAATAACGATTTACGTTTTTTTCTATTGCCATAGCAATTTACAGTTCAACACAAGTAAAAAAAAAACAGTGCCGTTTTCAGTAACGACACTCTTTCTTTTTTGCTGTTTTATTGTTTAATAACCTGGATTCTGCCAGAAACCTGTAGCTGTTGATGAGTACTGAAGTACGCCATTTGCATCGGCTGATGCTGGGCAGTCAATCTTATTTGTTACTGCATCCATCTGAGCCTCTGGAATTGGACGATAGTAGTACTTAGCCTCAATATTTGCAGATGCTGCACCATTACGAGCCTTAACATACTCTACAAGCTTGTGAGTACGCTTCAGGTCGAACCAACGCTGCTGCTCACCACAAAGTTCGATGGCACGCTCCTCAAGGATTGTGTCGATGTCTACGCTACCTATACGAGAGTTGTCCTGACCTTCGATAGCACGAGCGTTACGCAACGTGTTGATTGTAGCAAGAGCATCGCCACCAGTCTGCAACTGACACTCTGCAAGAATCAAATACATCTCTGACAAACGGAACACGATTGCATCGCGGTGTGAGATATCGTGAGTTGGGTAAGCTGACTCATACTGGTCGTCGAGGAACTTCTTCAAGCCCGGATATGACTTCCAACCACCGATGTTTACGTTGTTGTAACGAGCATCGCCATATACATCAGATACTGCCTTTGCAACCTTTGTAGGAACTGCAACTGACATATCGTTGCTGTCGTAAACTGGAATATCACCGCCTGTTGCGAACTGCAAACGATAACGACCCTTAGCCCAAGCCTGAAGAGCCTTACCCTCTGGTGAGTCACCATCAAGTGGAGAGTAGTAGATTGCTGTATCACCAGCATTGAAATAGTTGCCATCCTTAGCGTATGCTACTTCTGGGTCTGTCATAAACTCACCCATGTTTGGATAGTACTTAGAAGCGTTCTTCTCCAAATCAACAGGACAGTTGTAGTGAGTAAGCAATGTTGCCTCAACACGCTGGTCTGTTGCACGATACTTCTCCATTGTTCTCCACAAGTAGAGTGAAGGCAAGTAACGTGTAAATCCACGTCCGTATGGTGAATAGAACTTGGTGATGTCTACCTGCTTGCCAGTCTTTGCTGATGTTACAAATGTATTCTTTGTAGCATCGCCCAAAGTACGGATAAACAAGTTAGAGCTGCTGTTGCTGTTACCGCCAAGACCGTCCTGCTTAACACCGTTGCTCCACATTGAAACGAACATAAGCAACATTGCAGAACCACCACGGCTATAACCAGTACGAGTAATCAAAGAGTTGTATGACAAGTGATTACCATTTTTGTCAGTTCTATAACGGTAAGGAATACAGTTGTCTGTAGACAAATCCTCATCATAGTAAACACCCCAGATTGCCTCCTTGTTGTCTTTTACAGCCTCGTTCTTCATATTCCAGTTATCAGCATAACGAGAATAGAAAGATGCACCAGAATTGTTGATAACATCCTGTGCTGCCTCCTGAGCAACCTTATAATAGTCGGTCTTACCCAACCAAGAAGCTGCATAAAGTGCTACACGAGCCTTAAGTGCCTCTGCAGCGTAATAGTTTGCGCGAGCCTGAAGACCACCGTCAGCCTTAGTCATAAAGTTTGCAGCCTTGAACTGTGCCATTGACTCGTCAAGATCCTTAAGAATCTTCTCGTAAACCTCAGCCTCAGGAACACGGACAGGAGCTGTTGTCTTAGTCTCTGATGTAATAGGTGCATCATTGTAAGGAATAGGACCCCATGTTGCAACCATCTGAGAGTAGTAAAGAGCGCGAAGGAACAAAGCCTCGCCTCTGTACTGAGCCTTCTTTGTTTCTGTAATTATCGTATTCTTGTCGATGTAAACAAGAGCATTGTTACACTGGTCAACGGCAGTATAGAACATTTCCCAGTAGTGGTCGAGACAAGCGTCATCAGCAGTATTACCATTCAAAGACTTTGCAGTCAAGTTGTAAGTAACCAAAGAGTTCTGCTTGTTGTCATAACCGCCAAGGAATAGGTCAGAACCCATTTCTGTCAAGCCAAGACCAGCCTCCTTGCCCCACCAGCCACGGGTAGTGGCATAGCAAGAACGCACAAGACCTTCGATTCCGCTCTCTGTAGAATATGTCAAGTCGGCGGTCATGCCTGTCTTGTTATCCTCGTCCAGAAAATCCGAACAAGATGTGGCAGTAGAGAGCAAAGATGCTGCCAACAATATACTATATAGTTTTTTCATCTGTTAATATCAATTAATGTTTAGAATGAAAGGTTTACACCAAGAACAAACTGCTTAGCAAGAGGGAAGTTGATAGAACCGCCACGCTCTGGATCGTAACCGTCGTTAAGTCTGTTTAAAGTGATAAAGTTCTTCAAAGAACAGTAAACTTTTGCATTAGAAATCTTTGCCTTTTCAAGAAGACTCTTGTCCAATGTATATGACAAAGTAATATCCTTAATCTTGAAGAAGTCTGCCTTTTCATAAAGAAGAGCTGTCTTATAAGTTGTATAAATACTCTTATAGTCACCATCGCAAGCACCCGGACTTGGAATCTTCACGCCAGTATTTGCAGGAGTCCAGTAATCAACATCAGCCCAGTTAGCATCACCATCGTCAAGACCAAGAGCATTGTTCTTGTCGTATGCCATATAACCACCAAGACGAGCCATAGCCTGAATGCTAAGAGCGAAGTTCTTGTAAGAGAATGTGTTTGTCAAACCAATAACGTGCTTTGGCGAACGGTTGTAAACAATCTTATCATCCTCGTTAATCTTACCATCGTTGTTCTGGTCGATAATCTTCATTGTACCTGGAGTACCATAACCCTTAACTGGAGCCTCAACAGTAACACCCTTTGCCTCCATATCCTTTACATAGGTATCATACTCACCAACATTCCAGCAGTTGCCTACTTCATAATCATAATAGATAGAAATTGGCTGGTTTACAATAAAGCCTGTTGTACCATCAATATTACGCTCCAATCCGTCTGCCAATTTAGACACCTCATCATGAGAGTGAGAATAAGAAGCGTTGATATCCCACTGGAAATCCTTTGACTTAACTGCAAGTGCGTTCAAAGAGATTTCAATACCATGTCCCTTTGACTGACCTACATTTGAAAGTACAGAAGAGAACACAGAAGATGTTGGAGCACTCTTGTAATAAAGAAGATCGTCAGTCTGAGTAATATAGTAATCGATAGTACCAGTGATACGGCTATCCAAGAAACCATAATCGAAACCAACATTCCATGCCTTTGTTGTTTCCCAACTCAAATCTGGGTTACTCATTGTCATTGGGATAAACTGAGAAGCAGAACCCGGAACTGTTGCCTCAACTGTTGCCAATGTCTGGTATGCATTTACAGCAGCGTTACCAGATACACCCCAAGACAAACGAAGCTTCAAGTTGCTCAACCAAGAAGCAGTAGACTGCATAAATGACTCCTCGTTAATTCTCCAACCAGCAGAAACAGAAGGGAAGCATCCCCACTTATGACCTTCAGCCAATGCAGAAGAACCATCGGTACGAAGAGTTGCCTGGAACAGATACTTACTCATATAAGAGTAGTTTGCACGGGCAAAATATGAAAGAATAGCCTTCTTTGTATAATCTGAAGAATATGACAAATCACCGTTGTTGAGAATTTTTGTCACATCATAGAAAGAACTATTGTAATAGTGTTCCTTACCAGCTGTACCTGAAAGGTTCAGACCCTCACTTACAGTCTGTGACATTTCATGACCCAAAAGGAAGCCCAAGTCATGCTTCTCATCAAGTGTGAAATTATAGTTCAATGTATTCTGCCATGTCAAAGTAGTTGATACAGAAGTAGCATTTGACAAAGCTGTTGTAGAAGGAGACTGATAGCGTCCAACAGACTTAAAGTCTTGATATGTACCAGTACGGCTGTTGTTACGGTCTACAGACAACTGAGTCTTAAACACCAAATTCTTGATAATATTAGCCTGAAAATAACCACTACCCAAGAAACGAGTGCTCTCAATATTTCTAACGTAGTTATCACCCTCATCCATCAATGGGTTAACGTGAGCAACATAAAAAATGTTTGGAGTCTCGTTAATTTCACCATCCTTGCCATAAACATGAGTCAAAGATGTCATCTTACGAGCAGAGTTGAAGACTGCGCCATTACGAGCATCCTTATCACGATAAGTGAAAGCAAGGCTTGCACCAACCTTGAACATTTTGTTGATAGAGTGGTCGATATTTACACGTCCGTTGTAACGGTCAAGAGCATCGTTCTTCAACAAACCCTTGTCGTACATAGCAGCAAGAGAGAGGCTGAAGTTTGTGTTATTGCTACCACCGCTTACACTAACCTCGTAGTTCTGAGTTGTTGAATTCTGGAAGATTTCATCATACCAGTCAGCGTATGAACCCTGAGAAATGATATCAGTAATCAATGTTCCATCATCAATTGACTGAGAACCGAAAATATCTGCAGGTGTTGTACTTGCAGAACCCCAGTTGCCAGAAGCAACATCTGAACGATAGTTAGCACGGTCAACCCAACGCTGAACCTCCTTGTCGCCATACATAGACTTAACGATAGAAGTTGGGCTGTTGAAAGACCAATATGCATTTACGTTTACACGAGTCTTACCAGCCTTACCACGCTTTGTAGTAATGATGATAACACCGTTTGCACCCTTAGTACCATAGATTGCAGTTGAAGAGGCATCCTTCAAGATATCCATAGACTCGATGTCTGATGCCGGAATATCAAGAGTAGAACCATATTCAACACCATCTACAATAATAAGAGGTGAGTTGCTTGCTGAGATAGAGCGGTTACCACGAACTGTGATAGAAACGCCAGAACCAGCCTGACCATCGCTCTGAGTCAAATCGACACCCGGAACTTTAGCCTGCATAGCAGAAAGAGCATTTGCGCCGGCAACCTTAGCAAGGTCTGAAGTGCTTACAGAAGCAACAGAACCAGTGAGGTCTTTCTTCTTTACAGCACCGTAACCGATAACTACGACCTCTTCAAGATTCTTAGAATCCTCTTGGATTGTGGCATTGATTGTAGTCTGTCCATTGACCTTTATTTCCTGAGAAACATAGCCGATGTAAGAGAAAACCAATGTAGCGTTTGCCTTAACGTTTGTTAAGGTGTAATTACCTTCAAAGTCGGTAATTGTTCCGTTATTAGTACCTTTTTCGAGTACATTAGCACCAATAACCGGGTCGCCGGTTGCATCTTTCACAGTACCCTTGATGGTTTTCTGTGCAAAAGCAACAGCGCAGAACATGATGACGCACAGCGTCGCCAAGGTTCTTTGAAACAGAATTTTTGAATTCATAGATGTGCTTTAAAAATATTAATATTATTAATTAAAAGTCATAAAATCACCACACCGTTTGCGAAAACGGCAATGCAGAAATGCCACCGTTAACGATTCAACGGCTGCAAATATATCTAAATGTTTTAAAAACAGCCCCAAAAGAGAGCGAAAAAACATTTAAAAAATGTTAATTTTTAAAATGCAAATTTAAAATATGATTTATAAATGTTAAAAAACACAAAAATCGACGATATGCAGCATTACACAGTACGAACATATTGTCGATTTTAGGATTATTAACCAATTAAGAATTACAGTTTGGGGCACTCCTTCAGAGTGCACGGCGTTGATGGTGTATTTTGCCGCAGGTCGTTCCGACCTACGGTTACTGAGCGGAGACGCCTTCCTGCGTCTATAACTCTTGGTTCTGGCTGATTCTTGCGTCCCTTTGGCTGCAAGCGAACGTTTTTTCTGCGGTGGGAATTGCAAATTCCCATTTCATTTCTCAGCCGAATTCTTGCGTCCCTTCGGTAGCAAGCGACCAGAGGTCGAGCGCGGAAATTCGGCTGAACGGTAGGACTTTTTGGTAGCAAGCGAACGTTTTTCCCCTTTGTTCTGACGAATTTGCAATTCGGCAGCAGTAAATATACGCGAGTTTGCAACTCGCATTGTCGCATAGCGACAAAATTAGTACGTGCACAATTTGATATTTTTTTCAGCGGTGGGAATTACAAATTCCCTTTTTCTTTTCTCAGCCGAATTCGGAAATTCGGCTGAACGGTAGAAGGAACTCTGTAATCTGTGCAAAAACGAACTTTCCAATATGCATATCTGCTCTAATTAAAATCAAGAGCAAAGGTAAGCATTTCAAAACCCGGACAGAGTATTATATATCTAAAATATTGTGTATTAAGTACTTATTCTTAATTTTAAACTTTTTTAAGAGACACTAGTGAGATAACATATACCCAACATATAGCTAACATATAGCTTGCATATACCTTGTTTATAGCTTGAATATACTCTGCATATACCTTGGACGTACCTTGGATATACCTTCCCTATACCTTGCGTATAGCTTCCGTATATCTTCAATATACCTTCCATATTCCTTGAATGTTCCTACCTTCTTCCTACCTTCTATTTTGTATATACTAAAGAGGGTGTGTCAAAATAGGCACATCCTCTTGTCTGTTTTTTTACAGGCACGGCATGGAAAGATTCTTTCTATGCCGCTTTTTTGATG
>JBGUGY010000267.1:0-2194 GCA_045111775.1 Bacteroidaceae bacterium
GCCATAGCCATAATCAATTATTTATCATGCGTTATCGTCAGACGGCGCGTTTGCAGAATCGTTCTTCTTAGCCTTTGCTGCCAGTTCCTTCAGCTTGTCCTTGCCCTTGAAGGCAAATACCCAGATGAGGAAGGCCGAGATAACAAGAAGAGTGATGCCCAACACAGGACGATAGAAGAGCCATGCCACAGCAATGACGATGAGCGACCACACAACGCCAACAACGGTGCAGACTACGCCAACGCCCCAGCCGAAGATGCCGGCAACAAACGGAACGACCTTCAGGATTGTCTCGATGAAGCCGAAGATGCCGTTCAAACCGCCAATCACGAGCATAGTTCCGACAATACGCCAAACCCACAGCCAGAAGCCGTTAGACTCCTTCTCGGCATCGATAATCTCGTCGCCGCTCTTCTTGCCCATCACAAGTGTCTGGAATCGCTTGCCGTTCTTTGCCTTGAATGCCTTGAATGTCTCGCCATCAACAACAGCCATAACTGTTACCTTGGCAGGAACTACCTGCTCGAATGTTACGCGAACATCGCCCACCTCTGGCGAGCCCGGAACGCGACCGAAATACAGCACGTTTCCAGCCTGATGAACGTATTCAAAATCCTTCTTGTTTACGGCATTCTTCAAGATGCTGTCGTTTACCGCCTTCAGAGAGTCGGCAACAGCCTTGGCTGAATCAGAAAGAACAGCTGTCTCGGCTGGCTGCTGAGCCACCGTCTGCTGAGCCGTCTTCTTAACGCCGTAGAAACGCTCGTAAGCTGTTTGCGCACTCTTGTCGAGTTCTTTCAGAAGGTCTTCGCTGATAGTCAAATCCAAGCCTTCGCGAGAAGAAATTAAGTGTATCAAAGTCTCGTTCAGTTTGTATGCGCCGAATGTTACGTTCTCAGCATACTGGTCAGCACCCT
Organism: Bacteroidaceae bacterium; assembly: GCA_045111775.1. Taxonomy (GTDB): domain Bacteria; phylum Bacteroidota; class Bacteroidia; order Bacteroidales; family Bacteroidaceae; genus Ga6A1. The sequence goes on from JBGUGY010000267.1 coordinate 918, forward strand.
CAACGGTTGTCAGAATAGTGTTTTTATTCTGATATGCAGGGTCTTTGAACTCAGCCGACTCAACAGGGCTGCTCACCCATTTCTTTGAATATGTGTAAGTTGTGGTTGTAACCTCCTTGCCGCCAAGTTTGTCCTCTTTCTTCTCGTCAGCATGTTCAACCCACTGGTAATACTCAACCTTGCGATGCAGAGCGATAGCCTTTGCACCAACGCCAAACTGACTGTCGCTGAGCGAGTCCTCGGTTGTAGCCAAAGCCGTTCCGCAGACAAGTTCGCCGTCGAGCGATGCGTTCTTCTTGTTTGGATTCTCCATCTCAACATACGCGCCGCCAGCCTCTTCGAGCATCTTTGCTGTCTTTACTGTGCGACCTTCGTTCCACCAAAGAAGTCCCGTTCCGATACAGAACAGCAGAATTCCGCTGCCTATTGCCTTAAACGATCTTCCTACTCGGGTTCCGTAACCCGTTGTTTCTTGTTCTTGATAAGCCATAAATATTTGTTATTTGTTAAAATTATATGTCATCTTGTTTTCTTCTGATAAAAGAAGGAATCCCCACTGGTTCGCGCCAACGGGGATTTATGAATTTGTTAGTAGATTCTAAATTACTTGGCCTGCGAATACTTGGCTGTATCTTCATCCGTCCAGTCTACTATTATTCGCCAATATTTGTTCGAATCTGCCGTACCGCTCATAACAGGCTCGATGGTAAAGGCATCGTACGATGCGCCATTGAACTTCTGAGTAGCCCAGAACTTCTCGGTTACGAAATTACCAGCCTTATTCTTCATTACATAGAAGAAAGGTACAGAACGGCTCTTGATGTCGCCGAGATTTGTGCGCGAGTAGCTCCACTCTTCGGCAAGCAAGCCAACCATCAGGATTTCGCCCTTGTTCTCGTCGCTCACCTTCATTCGGTCGTCAGTATCGTTGTTGTACTTGTTCTGCTTCTTCACCATAGCCTTGAACACATTGGCTGTAGCCTCAGCATCGTCCATGCCTATCCACGACATGACTTCGGTCTTGCCGATAGGGGCACGCTTTGTGCTGACTGACTTTCCGTTAGCCAGTTTCACTTCTTTGCCTTTGCTTTTTCCTGAAGTAACGGCACCGGCAACACCCTTAATAAGTCCAAACTGAGCATTTGCAACGCTGTTGAATGTAAAAGTGGCAAAAATTGCCAAAACAAAAACTTTTAATGTCTGTTTCATAATATCAAAATTAACCTATAATATGTTCATTTTGGCGCAAAGATAATAATAATAACAATAAGCGTAAT
>JBGUGY010000268.1:0-3522 GCA_045111775.1 Bacteroidaceae bacterium
TCCGAAGGGATGTTCTTGAATTCAATCTTCATTACAGCCTCTTCCGACTTGTAATTTGCAATTACACTAATGTCGATTGTTCCGCCGTTCCAGTTTCGGTCCTTCAGATGATACAAACGCTTTCCGGGAATGTAGCGCGACTCGCAATAGTCAACCGAGTCGAGATACTGCACTCCGCCGTTATGCTTGCGCAGATAGAACTGAATGTTTCGCTGTACGTTCTTTGAATATATTGCAAAAATCGGAAAATCGGAAGTCTCAAGTCGCCACGAATCGTGCGAGCCGTACAAAGGACGCGTATATCGGTTTTTGCCATTTACGCTTACAAAGCTTTCTCCGTCGGGAAGGTAGTTCAGCTTTCGTGGTACGCTTGAAAGCCCAACCATTTGTTGAGCATTTACCCCTGCACTTACAAGGAAAGAGCAGGCAAGAAGTATCACTTTCAGAATATTCATCGGAAATAGCTATCACAAAGCGAGTGCAAAGATAACCATAAAAAATGAAAAAACTATACCAAAAAATCAAATATCCCAACAATAAAGTCTAATAAATCAAAATTTACTACAGAACACAAAAAAGGCTACCTCTGAGCGAAGTAGCCTTTATATTAGCGGATATGTATTCTTTGATTAGAATGTGTACTTCAAACCAATCTGACCTCTCCAGCGAGAGTAGTAGTCAGAGTATGAATGCATGTTGTAGTCACCGTCGTGCAAGAACTGGAACTGACCGTTCTTAGCATAAGTAACAGGGCTGTAGTATGAAGCGCTACCTGCTGCTGAAGAGTAGCGTCCCCACTCCTTGTTGAACATGTTACCGATGTTAAGAATATCAACAGAAAGCTCGAACTTGTGAACGTACTTGCCAGTATTGAACTTGAAGCCCTGAGCAAAGTGGAAGTCGAAGTGATGCTCAAACGGATCGTTTGCAGCATAACGCTCGAAGTACTCGCCACGGTGCTTGCTCAAATAGTCGTCGCTTGCAAGCCACTGCTTCATGTTTGCCTTCTGCTGCTCCTCAGAATATGCAGAAGTAGCCTTGAAGCTCATCTGATCAATCTGAGCATCTGTTGGGATGAACATCAAGTCGTTGCCATCAGCACCATCGCCGTTGAGGTCGCCATAGTAGTAAACTGAGTATGGAGCACCAGTTGAACCTGTATAGATAAGACCTACAGTTGTGTTCCAATGCTTAGCATATTCCTTGTTATAGAATGCAGAGATTACAATCTTGTGAGGAATGTTGTATGCGCTGTAACCAAGTTCTGGCTCGTTAGAATTTCCGTGAGTATAGTTGTAACGGAAGTTAGACTGAGCAACTGAGTTAGAACCGCTGTTTACAGACTTAGACTGAGTGTAAGTATAAGCTGCACTCAAGTCAAGACCGAATGCGAAACTCTTTGCAGCCTTCAAAGACAAGCTGTATGAATAGCCCTGTGAAGTGTTGCCAAGATGATAGATGTTTGTGATATTTGCAGCCTCAGCACCAGCAAGAGCCTTTGTTGTCTGGCGAGCAAACATCGGACGATTGTCGAATGACAATGAAGGATAAGTCTCAGCCACAGTCTTGCCGTTCAAATCGTATGCAAGGTTGCGGTAAACAACATCGTTAAGAGTCTTTGAGTAGATTCCGTCGAATGTCCAGTCGATGCCAGCAGCACGGAAGTCGAAACCGAGGCTGAAACGTGCATTCTGTGAGAAACGGAAGTTCTTGTCGAATACATTGATAAGCTGTGAACCTGATGCCTTCAGAACCTCTGTGTTTGGCTTCTGTGCATTTGGATTCCAGATAAGAGTCATGCCATTAACACCAGCATTTGTGCTGTAACTGTTAAGCTGAATACCTGTGTTAGAGATATTGTTGCTCAACCATACGAATGGAATACGACCAGTGAAGACACCTGCACCACCACGAAGAACATACTTGCTTGCATCGTCAAGCTTCCAACGGAAACCAATACGAGGGCTCCACATTGGTGCGCTGCTCATCTTCTGGTTTGTCTTGCAATCCCAACGCTCTCTAACTTGGTTAGTCTCATACCACTGACGGTCGTAAGCATTTGCAGCCTCGATGTCGCCTGCGTTATAAGCCTGAGCAGCCATGTTGCTGTAGTTTGCTGCAATTTCGCCGTACTTATCGTACATTGACTTTGCATAGTTGTTGAATGTTGGGTTCTCTGTTGGAGTGTCGAAGCACAATGGAACGTCAGCACGCAATCCGTAAGTAAGCTGGAAGTTGTCTGTTACATCCCACTTGTCCTGAACATAGAAGCCAAGCTGACCTGCACCAAACTCAGCAGCCCAGCGAGGGTCGCCAGTTACAGCCTCGTTTGCACAAGTATAGTAGTACTGCTTCAACTTAGTGTAGTCGCCGTTAGCAAATCCGTAGAAATCCTCAGGATTGTTGAAGTAGTAGCATCCGTAGTAATTCTGAATAAACAGGTTCTTGAAATTGTAGAACTCGTTGTGAGTACCGAAGGTGAATGTGTGATTTCCCTTGTAAAGAGTAAAGTTATCAGTAAATGTGTAAGTATCCTGATCGAGCGCGTTAGCTGCTGATGAATACTCAGTACCAGTTGTGAAAGTTCCGTTACCAACGCCCGAAATCTGAACCATCGGAGCAGCTGCGATTGGGTCGCGATGGTCGCGAACGCGAACGTATGACACGCGCAACTCGTTTGCCACGCTCTGGCTGAAGCGGCTCTGCAACTCGGCAGTAAACGTATTTGTGTTTGAAACGAAGTCGTACTGCTGGTCGGCAGCCTTGAATGTAGAAGCGTTGCTACCGCCGTTAAGCTGCTTTGCATCGTTCAAGCGCCAGCTAACCATAGCCTTGTGCTTGTCGTTGATGTTCCAGTCGAGCTTCAAGCCTGCCTTTGTTGACTTCTGATAGATATCAGGGTTTGCAAGCGATGGAGTGTAGTTAACACCCTGCTGCTTTGCGCTTGCTGTAATGAAACTCATAATCTCGTCTACAACAGCCCATCCGTCTTTTCCGTTTGTTCCAGATGGAGTAAGTTTAGATGCGCTTGAACGGTATCCGTACTTATTAGGATAAGTCTTGTTAGCCTTCTCGAAGTTTGCAAAGAAGAACAACTTGTCCTTGATTATCGGACCACCGATTGTAGCACCAAAGTGATACTCGTTCTGCTCCTCGTACTTCTCGCTGTTCTTGCCGCTCATCATCTTGTACTTGCTACCGATGAGGTCTTGGTTGTTCCAGTCGCCATAGAGAGAGCCGTGGAACTCGTTTGTACCAGACTTAGTGATGGCGTTGATAGAACCTCCGGTGAAACCAGACTGACGGACATCGAACGGAGCTACATTAACCTGAATCTGGTCGATAGTCTCGAGTGAGATTGGCTGAGAACCAGCCTGACCACCGTTCTGACCGTTTGATGTAAGACCGAACACATCGTTGTTCATTGCACCATCAACCTGGAAGCTGTTGTAACGGTTGCTTGCACCAGCAAAAGTCATGGCACCGCTCTGGCTCACGTTAATCTGAGGATTCAGACGTGTG
>JBGUGY010000269.1:0-14124 GCA_045111775.1 Bacteroidaceae bacterium
CGCTCGACCTCTACGACGCTATCCTGCGCGAGGATTTCGACCGCATGGGACGCCTTATCGCCAAGACTTGGAAGCAGAACCAACGACTCGACAGCGGTACAAATCCGCCAGAGGTGCAGAAAATCTGCGAGATGGTGAAGGACTACTGCCTTGGCTACAAGCTGCCGGGTGCAGGTGGCGGAGGCTTCTTGTACATGGTGGCAAAGAGTCCGGAGGCAGCATTAAAGATAAAAAATATCCTTACCTCAAATCCGCCTAACGAGCGCGCTCGCTTCGTGGATATGAAACTAAGCGACAGCGGTTTGCAGGTAAGCAGAAGGTAATTTTGATATGCAAGAAAACAAAACATCATTGGTAAGGACACGAGATGGCAAGAATTATCTCGTGCCTTTCTCTCTTATAACGTTATTGTTCTTTTTGTGGGGATTTGCAAACAGCACCCACGGAGTTCTGAACAAGTTCTTTCAGGATGCCCTGCAACTGAAGAGCACCGATACGGCATGGATTCAGGCAATGGTCTATGGCGGATATTTTCTTATGGCCATTCCGGCAAGTAAGATTATCAGTAGGTTTGGCTACAAGACAGGCGCACTTACCGGACTGTGTCTGTTTGGCGTTGGCGCGTTGCTTTTCTATCCGGCAAGTACAACGCTCAGCTTTACGTTTTTCCTGTTCGCTCTTTTTGTTATGGGCTGCGGAATGACTTGCCTCGAAACGGCGTGTAATCCGTATGCTACGCGACTTGGCGACCCCGAGACTGGTGTTCAGCGACTGAATATGGCGCAGACCTTCAACGGACTCGGCTGTATTGGCGGTCCTGTAATCGGTCTGCTCGTCTATAGCGGAGATACAGAAACCGCTGCAACTGAGGACGGAATGTTCAGAGTGGCTCTGCCGTACATCTGTATGGGCTTGACGGCCTTTGCCGTAGCTCTGTTTTTCTCGTTCATCAAGTTGCCTGATATCCGAGATGTTAAGTCGCAGAATGTTGATGAGGCTGATGCTAAAAGTGGACTGATTCACAATAACGGATTTCTGCTCGGCGCGCTGGCATTGTTCATGTATGTCGGCGCTCAGACGGTTCTGAATTCGTATTTCATAGGTTATACAACATCGCTCGAAGGACTCGACATCTCGCCAAAGGCCGCATCTTTGCTGCTCGGCTTCGGTGCAATGACTCTCTTCCTCCTCGGACGAATAATCTGCAACTGGGTTATGAAGTTTGTCGAGGCTCCTAAGATTCTGGCAGTCTTCTGCGTCGGCGGAGTTGTTACGATGTTCCTGATGGCTATTCAGGTTCTCGGTTCATCGGCAAATCTGGCAATGTATATGCTGGCATTCTTCTTCGAGAGTCTGATGTTCCCTGCCGTCTTTGCCCTCTCTATCGAAGGACTTGGCAAGAAAGACACACAGACTGCTTCGGCAATACTGATAATGTGCATCGTTGGAGGTGCTGTCGTGCCAATCGTAATGGCTTGGGTTGAGAATGTTACGAGTATGGCATTCTCGTTCATCGTACCATCGGTTTGCTTCTTTTTCGTACTCATTTTCGCTTTGTATAAAGTGATTTTCCTAAAAAAAGCGAATATTTAGTCAAATAATAAGTCCTTGTGACAAAAAAGTTCGGATTGCATTTTGCATTTCGGACTTTTTCTCTATCTTTGTGTGAGATAAAAGTAATTGTTAAAATGAAGTCATTTAGACATATCGTTTTAGTCGTACTGGTTTTATTTTTGGGGATAACAGATTGCTTCGCGATTAGTACAGATAACAAGGCGGGCAATAAGTCTGACATTGCCCCAATCCTTGGCGACATTGCATGGCAACAAGAAGAGCCATTCAATATATTGTGCCCTAAAATTGACGGCGACAGAACTGTGATAGGCTGCGTTTCGGCGGCTCTGTCGCAGATTTTCATGTACTATCAGAAACCAGTAGAGAGAACGGTTCCTATACCTAACGTTTTCGACGGAACTAGCCGCAAACCTGCCCGATACGAGTGGGGAAAGATGCGTCATTCTTACAATAAGGCTTACAAGACAGAGGGTTATGACGATGCCGACTCGGCTGTAGCAAACCTCTGCTACGACCTTTCTGTTTCTTTGCAGACTGTATTTGGAACAACGGGCTCGGATATGAAAGCGCCAGTAGACTCTGTGCCTATCTGGCTGAGCCGATATTTTGGATACAACGGCGTTAAAGTATATCGCCGCAGCGGATATTCTTACGAGAATTTCGTTAAGATTATTGATAACGAACTTGAGCACAACCGCCCAGTAGTTCTTCTCGGAAAGCGAGTTTTCTTCCAAGAGGGAAAGATTGGTCATGCCTTTATTTGCGATGGAAGAAAGGACGGACTTTATCATTTTAATTGGGGCGACGGCTCTGGAGATCCTGTCTATGCGAGCCTCTACGAACTAGTTCCGCCTTATGATGAATGTGGAACGCCTATGTGCGGATATACCAGCGATTTGTATGTTCTGGCAGGTCTCGACCCGGATGCCGAAGTGTCCGATCCTGAACTGTACGCAACATATCGCCAGTCGCCCGATGGTAACGACAGCTACTCGTGTCTTATAACATCAAAGTATCAGCAGAGTGGCGAGTTGGAGCGCGACTATGTATCTGTTCCGTTCGGCTGCAACGTGCTGTTCAACGTGTTTGCACATCCAAACGGCAATGGTAGTAAGGACTGCGAGTTTGCCGTTGGATATCTGAATGACGACAATCAGATTGTGTGTGCTTCGAAGAATGTTATCTTGTACGACAGAGAGAGCGTCAATTTCTATTATCTCGATGTTGTCGAAGATTTTAAGATTGGCAAGGTTTACAGAATGATGCCGATCTATCGTCTTGTAGGCTCATCGGACTGGAAGTTGATGGAAGGCTCTGACAACATCTTCTTCGAACTGAAGTTGAAGGATTCAAAGACGCTTGAATATAAGGTTTCTACTTACGATGTGGACGTCTATATGAAAGGACTCGATTCTAACGCTGTTTACGAAGTAGATAAGACCGCTCCGGTTTCTATCGAGGTAAAGAATAACGGCGATTTGGAGTACGACTATCGCATCGATATAAAGGCGCATAATATTGAGACAGGACAGAGCGAGGAACTTCTGTCGCTCGACAATGTATGGCTTGGCACCGGTTACGGCTACGAGATTTCATGCGACATTCCTACGCCAAAAATGGAGGGAACGTACGATATTTTTGCCTATACCCAGTCAGAGAAACTAATCAGAAAACTCGCACGTATTCGTGTAAGCAGCACAAGCGGCATACTCTCTCCAATGCTTTCAGAGGTTGAGACAGAGGAGAAGAATGTTGTCTATGGCTTCGACGGCAGACTGCGTGGCAACAACATTAACGGATTAAAAGGTTTGTATATAATAAACGGTAAAAAGGTTATAAAGTAGCAGATGAAAGGTCTTTACACAGTGTTGCTGCTCATCGGTTCCAACGTCTTTATGACATTGGCATGGTATGGGCATTTGAAACTGAGCCAGATGAAAATTTCAACATCGTGGCCGCTTTTCGGGATTATACTTTTTAGTTGGGGACTGGCTTTTTTTGAATATTGCCTTCAGATTCCAAGCAGTCGCATAGGCTTTCGCGACAATGGCGGTCCATTCACGCTGATGCAACTCAAGGTTATTCAGGAAGTTCTCTCGCTGATAATCTTCACGGCGATAACATCGTTTCTTTTTCAGGGGTCTGAATTACATTGGAATCACGTTGCCGCTTTTGTCTGCCTTATTTTAGCAGTTTATTTTGTGTTTATTTAAAGTTTTAGAGTTCAGTCCGCTAAACAGTCGCAAATGGCTTTTGGCGGACTTTTTCTTTAAAAAAGTTGAAAGTCCAGTTTTTATGAATTCTGGACTTTCAACAGATAATCTTTTGTTTAGTTCTTTCTGAAATCCTTCTTTCTCCTGAACATGTGTCTTAGTCGGTGCGTCTGGTTGCGCAGAGGCTGAATGTATTCGAGTATCGGGAGAGAGAAGAAATATCGGTTTTCGTTAAGCAACTTGCACGTTTTTTTCAGCATAAGCGAGCGGAGCAGCCATGTTATGAGCATCAGCAGCCACACAAACGATACGCCTGCGATAAGTTCAATCTGCTGCGGTGCGTTGTCAACGTACTCAAACAATTCCTTCAAGTCAACTCTTTCGCCATCGGCATTGTACGTGAACATAAGCAGATTTGCTGTTTCGGCAACAGCCCATGCCAGAAGCAGATAGTTTATGAGGTAGAAACTTGCCCAGTGAATTCTGAACAGCGTCATATCCTTTAGGTGCTTTGACGTTTCGCGTTCGTAAACCTTGTCCTCGTACCAGTCGGCTTTTGAATAAGGCATCTGCTGGCGCACGACGCTGTTAGGGTCGGTCTCAACTCGTGCCGTGTGGGCGCGGTGAATCTGGTTCACAAACATAGCATCCTCGCCGAATTTCAGGTTAAGGCAGTTCTTGAATCCCTCGTGCTTCATAAAAACAGACTTGCGGTAAGCCATGTTGCTGCCAGAGCCTATAAGGGCATTTCCGCTGCCAAATACGGTGCTGAACGAGCATATCTGTTGCATTAGTCGTTCGAAGACAATTCGGCTGTTGAATGCCGATTTCTTGCGCTCGTAATTGCTGTATCCAAGCACAACGTTCGTGCCATTTGTAAAGTTACGCGCCATCAACTTTAGCCATTGGTCTGAATCGGGCTTGCAGTTGGCGTTGGTAAACACAAGCCATTCGTTCTTGCTGGCTCTCACACCGAGAGTAAGGGCAAGTTTGCGGTGGCTTACATATCGGGCAGATTCGGGTGTAAAAGTGTGGTAAAGGTTTGGATATTTTGCCTCCATGTTTTTCAGAACTTCCTCGCTGTCGTCGTTAGACGCATCGTTTATTACGATGACTTCAAAGTCGGGGTAGTCCTGCTCAAGAATGTACGGCAGATTGTTTTTCAGAGCCTCGCCTTGGTTGTGTGCCGCGATAATGACAGACAGAGGTTCCTGACGGTCGGCATAAGTAGTTGTGCCTTTGAGCGTTTTCTTATGCTGATAGTATATCTGACCATAACGGGACAGGAGTCCTGTCGTCAGTGACAACAAGACTCCAGCCGAACCGTTTATAGCCCAATTCATCTCTTCAGTTAATCCGAACAGATTTATCATAAACAAATTCAATATTATATAAAATCTTCTGTAATGTAGCCTTTAGGCAGGGCACGGCAGTTGTAGCCGCTTGCCATAATCTCGCCATAGGCTCCAGCCGAACGCAGTGCGATAAGGTCACCGCGATGCGCTTTGTTAATGTCTATTGCCTTTGCAAACACATCACTGCTTTCACAGATAGGTCCTACAACATCGTATGTTTCGTTTGGCTCGTCGCTCGAGATGTTCTCAATCTTGTGGTATGCCTGATAGAGGGCAGGGCGGATGAGGTCTGTCATGCCGGCATCGACGATGCAGAACTGCTTTACCGAACCTTGCTTTACATACAGAGTCTTTGTTATCAGACTTCCGCACTGACCAACCACTGCTCGACCAAGTTCGAAGTGCAGATGCTGGTTGCTGCGCAGATTGAGATGCTTGTGATAGCACTCGAAATACTCGGCAAATGTTGGTATCGGAGCTTTGTTAGGGTTCTCGTAGTCGATGCCCAAGCCGCCGCCAACATTGATGTGCTCAACTGTTATTCCGTTGTGTTCGAGTCTGGTCTGAAGCTCGTTTATGCGGTTGCACAGAGCCACGAAGTCGGACATATCGAGAATCTGACTTCCGATGTGGAAGTGCAAGCCAATCCACTGAATGTTCTTCATTCCCTTGGCAATCTCGATAACCTTCTCCATGTCTTCCATGGCGATGCCGAACTTGTTTTCTGCAAGACCAGTTGTGATGTTGGCATGTGTGTGTGCTCCCACGTTTGGATTTATGCGGAATGCCACGCGTGCCACCTTGCCTTGCTTCTCAGCCAGCTCGTTGATAATCTCGAGTTCAGGAATGCTTTCTACATTAAAGCAGAATATTCCTTTCTCAAGACCAAGATTTATCTCCCAGTCGCTCTTTCCAACGCCGGCATAAACAATCTTGTCGGCAGGGAAGCCTGCGTTGAGTGCAGCCTTTATCTCGCCGCCGCTAACGCAGTCGGCACCGAAGCCGAACTGGTTGATGATTGACAGAACCTTTCCGTTAGCATTAGCCTTAACGGCGTAGTGCAGGCTGTAGTTCTCGTACTTGCCAATCTCTTTCTTTATTGTGTCGAGCGTCTCGCGTAGAACTTTTGTGTCGTAGTAGTAGAATGGAGTCTGCACGTTGGCAAACTTTTCTACAGGAAAATGACCTTTCATTATGATGTGTTGTGTACTTTAGTTATTATTTGAACAGATGTGCGCTAAGGCTCTGCAATGCACGCTGCTTGTCCTCTTCCTTGATAAGGTAAGAGATGTTGTAGTTTGAGCCTCCGTAAGAAACCATGCGTACAGGGATGTCCTTCATTGCGTTTGTTGCAATAGCCTGAATGCCAACGTTCTCCCACTGAAGGTCGCCGGCAACGCAGATGATACACATGTTCTCGTCGACAGTTACTGTTCCGAACTTCTTAAGGTCGTTCAGAATGTCGGCAAGGTGACTTGTGTTGTCGATTGTAACCGATACCCCAACTTCAGATGTAACTATCATGTCGATGCTTGTCTTGTAGCTCTCGAAGATTTCGAACACCTTGCGGAGGAACCCATAGGCAAGCAACATTCTGCCGCTCTTAATCTTGATGGCTGTTATGTTGTCTTTTGCAGCAACTGCCTTGAACAAGCCCGGAGTAAGTTCGTTGCTGATTGTTGTACCCGGAGCAGTTGGCTCCATTGTGTTAAGCAACTTCACTGGGATGTTTGCAAACTTAGCTGGCTGAACGCATGTAGGGTGAAGAATCTTTGCACCGAAGTAAGCCAGTTCTGCAGCCTCCTCGAACTGAAGATGAGGTACAGGCTTTGTGTTCTCGACAAATCGAGGGTCGTTGTTGTGCATACCGTCGATATCAGTCCAAATCTGAATCTCGTCGGCCATTACAGCTGCGCCGATGAGCGATGCAGTATAGTCAGAGCCACCGCGCTGAAGGTTGTCAACCTCGCCGTAAGCGTTGCGGCAGATGAAACCCTGAGTGATGTAAATCTCCTTGCCCTGATTATTCTCGAGTACGGCAGTAATCTTCTCCTTGATGTATGATGAATCTGGCTCTGCGTTCTTGTCTGTGCGCATAAAGTCGAGTGCAGACAACAGGGTAGCGTTGTAACCCTGCTCAAGCAGATAGTTTGTAACCATGTTGGTGCTCATAATCTCGCCCTGAGCAAGGATAATCTTCTCTTCGAACATTGTGAAGATGTCCTTTGTAAACGAGCGCAGATAGTCGAACTCTTCCTTCAGGAAAGCGTTTGTCTTGTCTTTGTACTCCTGAGTGTTGTACAACTCCTCAACATGACCTTTGTATTTAGCCTCGAGTTTGTTGATGATGTCATTTGCGCCCTCTGGGTTCTTCTTGTAGAGATAGTCTGAAATCTCGACCAATGAATTTGTTGTACCAGACATTGCTGATAGAACTACAATTTTCTGCTCACCGTCTGTAATCAGTTTGACAACATCTTTCATGCGCTGGGCTGAGCCAACTGATGTGCCACCAAATTTTAGTACCTTCATTTTATTTAGCTTTATATTTTTTCGAATTTGTTTAATAGTCGTCCATGTCGAAACGTATTGTTTCTGATGGCTTTTCTTGTTTGTTTTCAGTCATTTCTTCGTCGGCCGATGGCGTTTGAGGCTTTTCGTCCTCTTCCTTCTGAGAGTTTATGACGATTTCTTCGGCAACAGTCTCTTCACTGCTGTCAGCCTCGGCATTTTCAGCTTCGGTTGTGACTTCTGCTTCTGTTGATTCGGCTTCGCTCTCGACCTCTGGCTCTGCGTTGACATCGTATGCTGGTTCAATCTCTTCCATCTTCATCATTTCCAGTTCCTTGTCAATGTCCTTGGCTGTTCCCGAAGTCTCGTATACGATAGGCGTTTCCTCTTCTTCCTCAGCCTTAGTCTCAACCTTTTCCTCAACAACAGGCTTCTTGTGAATCAGTTGCGTGTATTTGTGCGAAACGTCTACAAACTCGCTCTTTTCGCAGCTGTACACTCTGCAATTGTCCACTTCCTGAAGAAAACCGAGGTTGTGCGTGCTCATTATCACGCTTGTGCCCGAGTTCTTTACTATTTCTTGCAGAAGTTTTACGATTGAGAGTCCCGTAGCTGCGTCGAGGTTGCCAGTAGGCTCGTCGGCGATGATTATTTTCGGCTTGTTGAGGATGGCGCGCGCAATGGCTATACGCTGCTGCTCGCCTCCCGAAAGTTCATGAGGACGCATGTTCTGCTTGCCTTCCATTCCTACGCTTTTCAGCACTTCGGAGATTCGTGCGTCGATGTTCTCTTTCTTCCAGTCGGTTGCCTTCAGAACGAATGCCAGATTGTCGTAGACAGTTCTGTCCGTCAGCAGTTTGAAATCCTGAAACACGATGCCGCATTGCCTTCTCAGGTACGGAAGTTTCTTGTGCGACATTTTGCTCATATCATATCCCAAAACCATTGCCTTTCCGTCGGCAATTTCGAGTTCGTTGTAGATACTTTTCAGGAACGATGTCTTTCCTGTGCCCACGGAGCCGATAATGAAGATGAACTCGCCTTCGTCCATCTTGAAGTCGATATTCTTTAGAATCGGGTTGTTTCCGTGGTTTAATGAAACTTTGTTATATTCTATGAGCATGATAAGCGTATTTTTTAATGTTTATGCCAGTTTGGATCGTGTCTTACCTGAAGTTCCTTGGCGAGATCCTCGATGCGCAAGCCCTTGGCTGTGAGGAGTACGATGAGGTGGTAAAGGAAGTCGGAGCCTTCGTAAACCAGACGCTCGTTTGTTCCGTTTGTAGCCTCGATAACAGCCTCGAGAGCCTCTTCGCCAACCTTCTGTGCCATACGGTTAATGCCGTCCTTGAACAGGCTTGTTGTGTATGAGCCTTCCGGCATCTCCTCGTGTCTCTTTTCGATGAAGTCCTGAAGGAATGAAAGGAATAGCAGCGGATTTGCCTCGTTCTTCTCGTTCCAGCAAGTGTCAGCACCGGTGTGGCATACAGGACCTACAGGATTGACTTTGATAAGCAGTGTGTCGTTGTCGCAGTCTTCGGCAATGCTCACTACGTTGAGGAAATTTCCGCTTGTCTCACCCTTTGTCCACAGACAATTACGGGTTCTGCTCCAGAAAGTAACCTTTCCAGTCTCAACAGTCTTGTTGTATGCCTCTTCGTTCATGAATCCGAGCATAAGTACCGTCTTTGTCTTGTCGTCTTGGATGATGGCTGGAATAAGGCCATTCATCTTATTGAAATCTAATGCCATTTTTCTTATTTATGTTTTATGTTAAATTCTTACGTTAATACCCTCGCTGTGAAGATATTGCTTCAGTTCGGGAATGCTAATCTCGCCGAAGTGGAAGACGCTTGCTGCAAGTGCGGCGTCGCTTTTTCCGTTGATGAATGTGTCGCGGAAATGCTCCTTCGTTCCTGCGCCGCCCGATGCTATGACCGGGATGCTGAGTTCGTCGCTGAGCTGAGCTAGAGCCTCGTCGGCAAATCCGGCTTTCACGCCGTCGTGGTTCATGCTGGTGAAGAGAATTTCGCCTGCACCGCGGTCGCACGCTTCTTTAGCCCACTCAAACAAACCTCTTTCGGTTTCCAGTCGTCCGCCGTTGAGGTAGCATTTCCAGCCATTCTCTGTTAGTTTGGCGTCGATAGCCACGACGCAAACCTGCGAGCCGAAACTGTTGGCAATCTCGTCAATCAGTTCTGGACGGCGGATTGCTGCCGAGTTGATGCTAATCTTGTCGGCTCCGGCGTTGAGCATTCGGTCTACGTCGCATAGTTCGTTAATTCCGCCGCCAACGGTAAACGGAATGTTGATGTTGGCTGCCACGCGCTGAACCAGGTCGGTAAAGGTCTTTCTGCCTTCGTGACTTGCAGTTATGTCGAGATACACAAGTTCGTCGGCTCCCTGCTCGCTGTATGCTCTGCCCAGTTCAACCGGGTCGCCTGCGCTGCGAAGGTTGACGAAGTTTGTGCCTTTTACTGTTTCGCCATTCTTTATGTCGAGGCAAGGTATGATTCTTTTTGCTAACATAATTCTGTTTTTTGTGTTAAGCGTTGACCCATTTTGTGAGTTCCTTCATGTCTATCTTGCCTTCGTATATGGCTTTGCCGAATACGACGCTCGGAATTCCTGCCTCGTTCAGTCTCTTGATGTCGTCCAAGCAGCTTACTCCGCCGCTTGCGATGAGGTTGAGGGTAGGGCAGAAGCGCATCACCTCGCTGTATAGTTCGATTGACGGACCTGCAAGCATTCCGTCCTTCGAGATGTCGGTACACAGAACGTTGTTGATGCCTTTCTTGATGTGAGTGTCAAGGAAGCTGAACAAATCCTGCTTGCTTGTCTCCAGCCATCCGTTTACGGCAATCATCTTGTCTTTTACGTCGGCACCGAGAATTATTTTCTCTGCGCCATATTTGTCGCACCATCCCCACATACGTTCAGGCTCTTTCACGGCGATGCTGCCGAGTGTTACGAGCGATGCTCCGTTGTCGAAGGCGATGTCGAGGTCTTCGTCGGTCTTTATTCCGCCACCAAAATCGACGGTGAGCGATGTGTGTGTGGCAACTCTTTCGAGTACCTTATGGTTTACAACGTGCTTTGAACGCGCTCCGTCAAGGTCGACCATGTGAAGGCGGGTTATTCCATAGCCTTCGAACTCCTTGGCAACCTCCAGAGGGTCTTCGTTGTACACTTTCTTCTGGTTGTAGTCGCCTTGCGACAGACGGACGCATTTTCCATCAATTATGTCTATGGCAGGTATAATCTGTATCATAGTCCTTTCTCTATGTCGTTGTTGTTAAGAAAGTTCTTCAAGATTCTCTCGCCCACGCTTCCGCTCTTTTCTGGGTGGAACTGAGTGGCGTAGAAGTTGTCTTTGTGCAGAGCCGCGCTGTATGGCTGAATGTAGTCAGACTCGGCTATCGTCCACTGGCATGTTGGAACATAGTAACTGTGTACGAAATAGACGAATTCGGGCTTGTCGAAGCCGCTGAATAGTGCAGTCTTTGTGTTTCTGATGTCGTTCCAGCCCATGCACGGAACTTTTTCGTCGTGTCGGGTAGGGCAGAAACGCTTTACATCAACATCGAAGATTCCAACGCAGTCAACGTCGCCCTCTTCCGAATGCCGGCACATAAGTTGCTGTCCGACGCAGATGCCAAGCACTGGCTGCTTCAGACCTTTTATTATCTCGTCGAGACGATGTTCCTTTAGGCTCGTCATCGTTGTTCTGGCGTGTCCTTGTCCGGGAAAAATCACCCTGTCTGCCTTGCTCAGTTCTTCTGCGCTGTTTGTCAGAACCGGGTCGATGCCCAAGCGTTTCAGGGCATGTACTACCGAATAGATGTTTCCGGCGTTATAGTCGACAATTGCTACTTTCATTAACTGAATATAACTGTTCTGTTCTTGTATGTTAGTATTTTGTGTTCTATGTGAAGACGTACGGCGCGGCTGAGGACGATTTTCTCGAGGTCCTTGCCTTTGTTTACGAGGCTCTCAGGAGTGTCCTTGTGAGTGATTCGTACGATGTCCTGCTCGATAATAGGACCGGCGTCGAGGTCTTTTGTAACGTAGTGGCTTGTAGCACCAATCTGCTTAACGCCTCGCTCGTATGCCTGATGGTATGGTCGTGCGCCGATGAAGGCTGGCAGGAACGAGTGATGGATGTTGATGATTCGGTTTGGAAACTGCTCAATCATCTTGTCGCTGATAATCTGCATGTATCGGGCAAGAACGATGAAATCGACCTTCTCCTTTGCAAGAATCTCCAGCTCTTCCTTCTCCAACTCCTCGCGGTTGTTTTTGTTGAGTGGAATAACGTAGTAAGGAATTCCGAATCTTTCGCCAACGCTCTTGAGGTCGGGATGATTGCTTATGATACATGGAATCTCAACGTCCCATTCGCCGGCTGTGTATCGTGCCAGCATGTCGTAGAGACAATGCGATAGTTTAGATACGAAGATTGCCATTCGCGGCTTCTGGTCGCTGAAGTAGATATGATACTTCATGTTGTAGCGCTGTCCGTAAAGCGTGCCGAAATAGTCAGAAATCTTCTCGCGCGGAATGCTGAAACTGTCGAGTTCCCATTCTATACGCATAAAGAATACGTTCTCAACATGGTCTACGTACTGGTCGAGGTAGACAATATTACCTTTGTTAAAAGTGATGAAGTTTGTTACATCAGCCAAAATGCCCTGTTGGTCAGGACAGTACAACAGCAACTTTGCGGTATTGTTCATATCTAAAATCTTCGAAAAAATATATTTGGTTGGCAAAGTTAGTTATTTTTTTTGTTTTTTTATATGAAACGGTAATTATTTCTTATAACTTGCTGTTTTTTTAATCGAAAATGCTGAATATTTGTAATTATATAGGCTCGCTTGCTCACAGTTTAACACCGATTGCGTAAATTTTATGATAATATGCGCAATCGGTGCTGAACTTTATTTTTTTGTTGTCGAATCGTTGTGTACGATAATGCGGCGCCTGCCAGTGCGTATTCTGAATAAATTGCGCCAGTTGTTAAATTCTTTCGTAAAGATGATGCCCACGCCCTGAGTGGTGAGCGTAGCCTTAGTAAAGTAGCGGTCGTTGGTCTGGCTATAGCCTTTCAGACTGATTTCGCCGTTTGGTGTAAGCAGCCACTGAAGGTCGAAGTCGCCCACGAAGTTTGTATTCGCCAGCGGATTGTCGCGGTAGCCGAAGTTTCCGTTCACCAGAAGTCGGTTGTTGAGCAGTCGTCCGCTCAGGATGCCTTCGACTTCCATATCAGACCAGCCGTTGTTTCCTGTGCTGAGATTTGTTCCTACGCTCCAGTTGTTGTTGTTTAGAACCGAGCTGAGCATCTGGTTAAGCTGTCCGCTGATGGTTGATGACAGAAGCGAGTTTACCGCCGACGATGAGCGGTTTGTGTTGGCATCGGCATTTGCGTAGTCGTATGTGTAGAATCTGCCCACGCCAAGCAGATAGATAATCTGCATGTTCATCTGCTCGTCGGTGCTGATAAGGCTGCGCACAAGTTGCCGTTCCTCCTCGCTGATAGTTGGCAGTTCGAGGTCGAACTTGATGTCTGGCTTCATCATCTTTCCCGTAAGATTCATCAGACAGTTAACCTTTACGGTGCTTTGGCGATTGTTTCCTGCGCTTGCCTCCAGTTCGCTGAGAGATGCTGAGTTTACGGTGTAGACGCATTGGATGTTGAGGTCGGCATTGTAAGGATTTCCGCTGAAGACAACTGTTCCGCCTTTGCGAATGTTAAAGTCCTTGCGGATAACCTCCTGCATGCTCAGTTTGTAAACTCCGTGGTCGAGCGTGAGCGTTCCGAACATGTTGAAACCGCCCTTGTTGTAATAGTTTGCCTTCAGCGAGCCCGAGCCGTTGCAGGTTATATAGTCGCCCGAAACGGGGTCCATTATCAGCTTTATCGTTGCGTTCTGGTTGATGTCGAGAAGCATGTTTATTCTCAAGTCCATCGGAATGTCGTCATCGTCGTTGTCAGGAACGACTTTTGTCTGTTTCTGCTCGCCCGATGGCATTGCCGGAATCCACGGAATCTCCTTCGGAGTCTTATCGACGAATGTGATGAACTGATTGCTCGTGATGTCGTCGGCGCGTCCGGCGTTGTAAACGAATGTCGAGTTTGGTGCAGGCGACATGTTCACCTCTGTCGTGAGCGTGTTGTTTCCGCCGCTGATGGTTGCCGTTCCGTTTCCAAAGATTGTTCCGTAGAACGGCATTTCGCCAAACTTCCGCTCGTCGTAGGCCAGCAATCCGTTAGCCTGAACCTTGAACATATAGTTCATGTTCTTCAGATTCTCGTGCTTAACATATCCGTTCACAAAACCCATGTGCCCGTAGCGGTCGTAAATTGTTATTCCGTTGAAATCCATGTAGTTGTGGCGCAGGTGAACGGTGTCATTCTTAATCTCGTACTCCGTATTCAGAATCTTGACTTTTGCTTTGACATTGGCGCA
>JBGUGY010000270.1:0-4031 GCA_045111775.1 Bacteroidaceae bacterium
TGAGTTAAGGATGTGCATTGCGCCAAAGTGGTCGTAACCCGGCTTGATGCCAACAACCTCCTTCGCTACTTTGATTGTATTGCTGTACTTTGTATAAACACCAGTTATGAAAGCATCCGCCTCACCAGTCTCAACCATCATCATACCAAAGTAGTTGCGCTCAAACATCTTGTCGTTAGCCTCCTCGTAAGTGTAGCCCTCGCGTGCTCTCTTCTCAGCAAGAATCTTGGCATAGCGCTCGCGGCGTGGAGCCTCGCAATCCTGACGAAGGCTGATGATTTCGATGCCATCGAGATTGAGTTCGAGTTCGCTTGCAATCTCGCGAATCTTCTTCTCGTTACCGAGAAGGATTGGCTTACAGATGCCCTCGCTCTTAGCCTGAACGGCAGCCTTAAGCATTGTTGGGTGGATACCCTCAGCAAATACTACGCGCTGTGGATTGCGGCGAGCAGTCTCGTAAAGCTGCTGAGTAAGCTTGCTCTCCTGACCCATAATCTGCTTCAGGTGTGCAGCGTATGCGTCCCAATCGGTAATCTGCTTGCGGGCAACACCGCTCTCCATAGCAGCCTTGGCAACAGCCATTGACACCTCTGTAATCAGACGTGGATCGACTGGTTTTGGAATGAAGTAATCGCGACCGAATGTGAAGTTATTAACGTGATAAACCTCGTTCACTACATCAGGAACAGGCTGCTTAGCCAAATCGGCAATAGCGCGAACGGCAGCCAACTTCATCTCCTCGTTGATGGCCGTACTTGCAGTATCGAGCGCACCGCGGAAGATGTAAGGGAATCCGATTACGTTGTTAATCTGGTTTGGATAGTCGCTTCGGCCTGTTGACATCAACACATCAGGACGAGCATCCATTGCATCCTCGTATGTGATTTCAGGAACAGGGTTTGCAAGAGCGAATACGATTGGGTCTTTAGCCATTGAGCGAACCATATCCTTGCTCAACACACCGCCCTTTGACAAGCCAAGGAATACGTCTGCACCCTTAACAGCCTCTTCGAGAGTGTGGACATCTGTGCGAGTTGTTGCAAACTCCTTCTTCTGCTCGTTCAATCCAGGACGGTCGGCAGTAATTACGCCCTTAGAGTCGAGCATCAGGATGTTCTCCTTGCGTGCTCCAAGAGCAACATACAACTTAGTACAGCTGATGGCAGCAGCACCTGCACCGTTTACGACTATCTTCACCTCGTCAATCTTCTTGCCGTTTACGCAAAGAGCGTTCAGCAAACCTGCTGAAGAGATGATTGCAGTACCGTGCTGGTCGTCGTGCATTACCGGAATATCAAGCTCTTCCTTCAAACGCTTCTCAATCTCGAAGCACTCAGGAGCCTTGATATCCTCGAGGTTGATACCTCCGAATGTTGGAGCGATAGCCTTTACTGCCTCGATGAACTTGTCTGGGTCTTTCTCGTTTACCTCGATATCAAACACATCGATGCCTCCGTAAATCTTGAACAACAAGCCCTTACCTTCCATAACAGGCTTTCCGCTCACCGCGCCTATATCGCCCAAACCCAGAACTGCAGTACCGTTACTGATAACAGCAACCAAGTTACCCTTGCTTGTATATTTGTATGCATCGTCTGGATTCTTCTGAATTTCGAGACATGGCTCTGCCACGCCCGGAGAGTACGCAAGACTCAAGTCTGTCTGAGTACTATAAGGCTTGGTTGGTACAACCTCTATCTTGCCCGGCTTGCCTTGTGCATGGTAAGCCAATGCTGCTTCTTTTGTTATTTTAACCATGGAATTAGTAATTTTTAAAAATTTCGGACAAATTTACAATCTATAATCGAAACAAACAAGAATATTTAGTTTTTTTATGTATCTTCGCAAAAATTATTACACTTTATCATAAATATGTGTTTTTTATGAGCGAAAAGATGTTTCTATATATACCAGTGCGACTAATAAAGAAGGGCTGCATAACTTTCGGTCTGATACTTTTCTTCAGTCTTTTGTTTAAAGGCTTTAACTTTTTTGAGAAGAAAAATCACTTTAAGATAGTTAAGAGCGAATGGATTGAAAAAGAAAAGAACACTCTTTTCCCTGCCAGCAAAGACGAAAAGCCGCTTGCCAACATCAGAAAACAAATTCTCGAAGGAGACACGACAAACGTAAAAGACGGCCTGAAACCGTTTACGAAAAAAGACAGCCCGTGCCGCGACAAGGCTCAATGGCTCGAGGTTCTGAATATGCTGAATGGCGAGGACGAAAAGCCGATGATGCAGAAGCTGCAAAATCTGGCTGTTAAGGACGGTCCGAACGCCGAGAACGCCCAGCAAATCATAAATGAGTTTGTAAAGCCTGAGATTCTGGAGAAGAAAGACTGATTTCGTTCTTCGGAACTGTGAACTTGTCCAAATCACCCCCTCGAGTTGAAGCAACGCTATTTTATTCTTCATTCCGCCGCCGTAGCCTGTCAGATTGCCATTTGAACCTACAACGCGATGACACGGCACGATGATGCAAACAGGATTCCACCCTACCGCACCGCCAACCGCCTGCGCCGACATCTTTGCCACTCCATGCCGAGCGGCAATCTTGGCTGCGATTTCGCCATAAGTCACGGTCTGTCCGAAAGGAATTTCTGTCATTATCTCCGAAACTTCCTTACGGAACGGAGTGAAGTTTTCAATCCTATAATGTGGCGTAAAATCTGGCTGTCTTCCACTAAAATAAATATCGAGCCAACGGAATGTTTCGCTGAAAATCGGCAAATCGCGTTCTTCGCAGTCTTGCAGGGCGACATTCTTCGAGCCTTCGAACAACAAAGCCACAAGCACCTCGCCGTCGGATTTCAGAATAATATCGTCGAAAGCCTCGGGCGTTTTGTATCGGCAGAAATAATTCGGCATCACACAAAATTAACGATATAATGCTGCTTGTTCAGTTTATGGTCGAAATACACGATTCCAGCATCGTAAAGGTCGAACGTAATGCCAACGCGCTCGTCGTTCTGAAGGCGATGCCATTTCTCCGTCACACTTTTGTCCGAATAGATGCCTTCGATAACCATCACCGTGCGCTCAGATGCGCATGAAACCACGGCATCGACCATCTCCCAAGCCGACGGCACAGAAGCGATGCGGACAAAATCGACGCTCCCCCACTCATTCAGCAAATCCTTTGCCAGCGAAAGCATATCGCCAGTCCGATAATCGACCGAATAAGCCTTCAGAACATGAGCGGCAGCATCGTTGCTCTTGGCATCGACCGAGACCATCTCAGACTTCTTCTTCGCACTCTTCATGTAACAAGCCGTAATGCCTACACCCGTTCCGTAGTCGAGAATTGTTGAGGGCTGCGAGTCGTTAACCAAGCGGAAAAGGAACTTATCCATCTTGACAGAATTGCACTTCATTCCCTTCGGAGTGAGTTTGCACAGTTTTTTCAATCCGTCGAAGGCATAATACGGCGTTTTCTGGTTTATCACCTGAGTTATGAGCTGAAAAGCAAACGGCGAATGAACTCCGTAGCCCTTGCGCTTACGAAAACGCTTAATCCAAATCCACAAAGAAGTAACGACCGACATATTCATTTGTATTGATGAAGATTAAACAAAAAAGCCAACTCGCAGTTATGTGCAAATTGGCTTTATTTTGTAGCGCCTACGGGAATCGAACCCGTATACCATGCGTGAGAGGCATGTATCCTAACCATTAGATGAAAGCGCCATACATAAGTGGCGGAAGGTGGGGGATTCGAACCCCCGGTACGGTAACCCGCACGTCAGTTTAGCAAACTGGTGGTTTCAGCCACTCACCCAACCTTCCTGAGCTTTATGTCTGTTGGCATTATTTTCAAATGCGGTGCAAAGATATGCACTTTTTTTGAATCTACCAAATTTTTCAGCTCTTATTTTACATTTTTCTTCATTTAAAGCTCAAGAACCAAGTTCTGTCTTGCTTTTAGAGTGATGTCGCCTGCAAGCGAAACGGTCTTTCCGGAGATGACATCGCCGGCACTCTCCTTGCCGCCAAACACCTCTTTATATCGGCTTGCCGGAATCGTTACAT
>JBGUGY010000271.1:0-2274 GCA_045111775.1 Bacteroidaceae bacterium
ATGGTAAGAGATGTATTGAATTTAATCCCGAATTTGCGTATTTTTTACAAAAAAATCATAAAAAGTAATCTGTCGTGACTTTTTTTACTTATCTTTGCACCGAAATATTTTCTTAATGATAACTTTTTGATTTACAAATCAATTCAAAGTTTTAATAAAGAAATAGTTTAATATGAGAAAATACATCGTAGCGGTTTTGCTACTCGCTCATCTCAGTATATCAAAGGCAAGCGAGAGAGAGGTACAGAACGACTCTATCCTGCGAGAGGGCAAGACGCTATACAAATACGAAAAGGCAACATGGCTGGTTTCGGACTTGGCATATAAGTCGAGCATCAAGAATGAGATAAGACATTCGCTCACCTATGCCCAGAACGATACCATCGTCGTCATATATACCGACAAGGACAAGCAGCTCATCTACGAGGGAATGGTGAACAAGGATGGCAAACTGATAAAATCGGGAATGCGATTCAAACCGCTCACTCGCGAGGAGAGGCATCTGCTGGCGGTACGCAAGAATGCCATCGAACAGATAAACAAGATGGACATCGTGAAAGCTCCCTCGGGCGGACAGCTTAACATCGACATCATTCCGCACAACGGCGGATATAAGCTCTACGCCCTGTCGGGTACTCTTCAGGAGAACATCGTTCCGTTCGGCAACGACTACCTCTTTTATATCGACTACAACGGAAACGTGATAAGCTGGCAGAAATTCCACAACGAATACAATCCGCTCACGCTTAACCAGAAGTCGCAGCTCTCAATACCGGCTACATCGTGTACCGCCGACCCTTACATCACGGCAACGGACATCTGCACGTTCCAGCTCTATGCCGACATGTATCCGCAGCTTAAATCGTTCGACGTGGAAACAAATCAGGGACATAGCTTCCGATTCGACCGCGAGCAGAACAGAATAACGTATGTAAAGAAATAACTTCACAGCAAGGAAACAACGAATAAAGAATAAAGATGAACGCAAAAAGCAAAAAAATCTGTCTGTACACAGGCGGAACGATAATCATTCTTATTGGCATAGCCTACTTTCTGTTTTTCTTCGGAGCATTCCGACCAAAGCAGACGGCAAAGCTATGCATCGATGCCGACGACACAACCGACTCGGTATATACCAAACTCGACAAGCAGGCTAACCCCGTTTGTATGCTCGGCTTCAAGACGCTGTGCGTGATATTCAACTATCCCGGACACGTTCACACAGGATGCTACGAGATTCCAAACGGAACAAGCACAATAAGGGTATTCAAGAAGTTGAGAAAGGGACAGCAGTCGCCCGTAAGCCTCACTATCCCAAGTGTGCGCACGCTCGACAATCTGGCAACAACCCTCTCAAAGAACCTGATGCTCAGCAAAGAGGAGATTATGGCTGCCGTAAGCAACAACAGCTATTGCAACTCGCTCGGCTACGACACAACAACCATCGCATGTCTGTTTATACCAAACACATACGAGGTTTACTGGAACATCTCGCTCGACGACTTCATGAAGCGAATGGTAAAGGAGAACAAGGGTTTCTGGACCGAAGAGAAGGTTGCCAAGGCTGCCGAGGCTGGACTAACTCCAAATCAGGCTTACACGCTGGCTTCTATCGTAGACGAGGAGACAGCAAACAACGCCGAGAAGCCGATGATTGCCGGTCTGTACCTTAACCGCTTCCATCAGGAGATGCCGCTTCAGGCCGACCCTACAATCAAGTTTGCATGGCACGATTTCACGCTCACCCGAATCTACGAGAAGCTGCTGAAGATTGACTCGCCATACAACACATACGTTAACAAGGGTCTGCCTCCGGGTCCGATACGTATTCCGAGCGTTGCCGGCATAAACGCGGTACTCAACCACGCAAAGCACGACTTCATTTATATGTGTGCAAAAGAGGACCTTTCTGGCACCCACAACTTTGCCGTAACATACGAGGAGCATCTTGCCAACGCCAAGAAATATACCGACGCACTTAACGCACGTGGCATTGGCGAGCACAAAAATTAGAATTCTTATACTGAATTTTTGACATAACAATGACATCGATAAAAGGCGTGGCACACAAGTCACGCCTTTTTCATTTCAATCCGTCTTGCCAATGATTTTTGATTATCGCTGCCCAGTAAAACTCATGGTTTAGTCGAATATGCCGCCCGAACGTAGTTCGATTGCTACCGAAAGGACGCCACCGTTCTGCCGAATTTGCCGCTCGACCTATGGTCGCTTGCTACCGAAAAGACGCAAGAATTCCCACCGCTAAAAAACAAG
>JBGUGY010000272.1:0-2439 GCA_045111775.1 Bacteroidaceae bacterium
ATAATATAGCTGACAACAGCCAAAGCAACACCAATCCATTGATATACATTCAGTCTTTCACCAAAAATCAGCAAGGCACCTACAAGCACAAGAATAGGACGAGAGGCATTGATAGGACCATAGATTGTGAGAGGTATATGCTTCATTCCGAAATATGCGAGTAGCCAAGAGGCAAGCACGATAAGACTCTTCATCAATATGTATTTATGCACCTCCCACCCCACTACGGGTACATAGAACATACTGCCGTCGAGACATGTTCC
Organism: Bacteroidaceae bacterium; assembly: GCA_045111775.1. GTDB lineage: Bacteria > Bacteroidota > Bacteroidia > Bacteroidales > Bacteroidaceae > Ga6A1. The sequence continues at coordinate 264 of JBGUGY010000272.1, forward strand.
GTAGGCACTCAGGAGAATGAACGGAAGGAATATCAGCGAACAGAAGAAAGTGTTGAGGAAAAGTACCGGAAGCACCGCATTACCATTGAGTGCCTGTTTCTTGAATACATCATAGAATCCGAGCAATGCTGCGGATGTAAAAGCCAATAATAGCCAAACCATTATTTATATTTACAATTAAAAATTAACAATAAAAATGCCTTTCGAAACAAAGGCTGTTATCCTAATACTTTATATCAACGAGGAAAAGTGCATTCCCAGGCATACTCTCGCCTGCCAGAGTGCGTTTTTTCCCCTCTATCACGAGTCTGAACTCGTTAATTGTCATCCTGCCACGACCAACTTCAACAAGCGTACCGACAATGGCTCTAACCATGTTTCTCAAAAATCGGTTTGCACTTATAACGAACACCCAACAGCCATCTCCCAAATCTTTCCATTCTGCTTCCGAAATCTTGCAAAGAGTGGTCTTTACATCTGTATGAGATTTGCAAAAACAAGCAAAATCCTCGTATTCAAGCAACACTTTAGCCGCTTCGTTCATCTTATTGAAATCCAAGTCGAAATGGCATTCATACGAATAGTGGCGCTTGAACGGATTCTTATGTGTATGAACGAAGTAGTTATAGGTTCTCAAAGTAGCAGAGAATCGGGCATGAAGTTCGTCGTCAATCTGTTCTATTTTATGAATTGAGATATCCGGCGGAAGCATACGATTAACCTTGTAGCAAAGCTGCTGACAATCCAATGCACCTCCGTTGCAAAGCCCATTTGGAATGGACACTTCCGGCATATCAAAATGAGCTACCATCATACTTGCGTGGACACCAGCATCCGTTCTTCCAGCACCAACGATATCTGTCGGGATTCGAAGAATAGTGCTAAGGCAACGCTCAATCTCACCCTCCACGGAAATACCGTTTGGTTGGATTTGCCACCCGTGAAAACGAGTTCCATCGTATGATAAATAAACAAAATACCTCATTTGGCCTGCAAAATTACAAAAAAAACGCAAAACTTTTTCAAAAGTCACCATTTTTTTGTACCTTTGCACGTCAATTTATGACTTTTCGCAATTAAGGCGAATACAAAGTTAAGAACACAATAAAAACAAACATAGAAAATATCAAATGAACATTTCTTACAAATGGCTTAAGGAATATGTCGATTTCGACCTTTCTGCAGAGGAAGTGGCAGCAGCCCTCACAAGCACAGGTCTTGAGGTTGACTCCCTTGAGGAGGTTCAGGCAATCAAAGGTGGATTGCAGGGACTTTATGTAGGTGAGGTCCTCACTTGCGAACCTCACTCTGATTCTGACCACATGCACGTCACAACCGTTGACCTCGGTAAGGGCGAGCCTTCACAGATTGTATGCGGTGCTCCTAACGTGGCAGCCGGACAGAAGGTCATCGTTGCCGACCTCGGTTGCAAGCTCTACGACGGCGACAAGGAATTTGTCATAAAGAAGTCTAAGCTTCGCGGTGTCGAGAGCAACGGTATGATATGCGCAGAGGACGAAATCGGCATAGGAACAAGCCACGACGGTATCATCGTTCTTCCTGCAGACGCAAAGGTCGGAACACCAGCAGCAGAATACTACAACCTTCAGAGCGACTGGCTCATTGAGGTTGATATCACAGCAAACCGTGCAGATGCCCTTTCTCACTATGGCGTAGCACGCGATTTGTATGCATGGCTAAAGCGTAACGGCTACCAGACAAGTCTCCATCGTCCAAATTGTGACGAGTTCAAAGTTGACAACGAGTCTCTTCCTATCGAGGTTGAGATACAGAATACAGAAGCCTGCAAGCGCTATGCTTGCGTAAGCATAACCGGATGTGAGGTAAAGGAGTCACCTGAGTGGCTCAAGGAAAAGCTCACTGTAATCGGTCTTCGTCCAATCAACAACATCGTTGATATCACCAACTACATAATGATGGCTTACGGCCAGCCTCTCCACTGCTTCGACGCTGATATGGTGAAGGGCAACAAGATCATTGTCAAGGACAATAACGCAGGTCAGCCATTCGTTACCCTCGACGGCGTTGAGCATACTCTCGGTGAGCACGACCTTGCCATCTGCAACGCAGAAGAGCCAATGTGTATTGCCGGTGTATTCGGTGGTAAGGGTTCCGGTACATACGAGACAACAAAGAATGTGGTTCTGGAGTCTGC
>JBGUGY010000273.1:0-4394 GCA_045111775.1 Bacteroidaceae bacterium
TTTTCCAGTCGCTCGTCCTTCCAGATGCGATAAAGGTTGGCATACGGCTCGATGATGTGCAGATGCGTGTTCTGCGACTTCGGATAGTTGGCATCGAGTTCAGACAGTCGCATGTCGGCAATCTCGCCCCACTCACGCGTACAAGCCTCGATGTAGCCGTTATAGACCTCGTCGAGCGAGTGGTCTTCAATCACCTTATACAATTCGATGGCAAGGTCGAGCGACTGTTTGTCGCCTGTGGCACGCGCATACTCGCTCAGACCGTAAATCATAAATCCTATGGCATAGAACTGTTTCTTTGTGTCAACCGGATTGCCTTTATAGTCGAGTTCCCAGTATGTTCCGCCATACACATTATCAACAAAATGCTCAACAATATAGTCTTTTGCACGGGTTGCCGCCTCCAGATATTCGGGTTTCTTCAGCACGCGATATGCAGCCGAGAAGCTCCACAAGATGCGGGCGTTAAGTATTCCGCCCTTGTTGGCTGTAGGCACAAGTCTGCCCTCGCCCGTCATCTGTCCGTAGAAGCCGCCGTTTTCGTTGTCTTCCATCTTCAGCCAGAAATTCAGGATGTTGTTCTGCACAACATCAAGCATCTCTGCCTTCATTTTCTGTATGTCAGCCATATATTTATTTCTTTAGAGGGAACTTATATGCAAGCAAGCCCATCAGAGCCGCCATTATTGCAGGGAAGATTGAGAAGAGTGCCCACACCATTGTCTTTACAGACTCTTCGTTGGTGATGGTTACTATTGTCTCGCCCGTTGTCTCGTTAGTGGTAGATACGAGTCCTGCCATTCCAAGGAGCATAGCAATGAGCGAGCCTGAGATTGCACCGCCAAACTTCTGCGCCATTGTTCCAGATGAGAAGATAAGTCCGGTTGAAGAAGAGCCGAATTTCTCTGTTGCAAAGTCGGCAACATCAGCATACATAGACCACAACAGAGGCGAATAGAGTCCTGCGCCTACCGATGTGAGGACAGAAACGGCTATCAGCACCCAGATGTACGACTTATCCATTGGAATGAAGAAGTAGAGCAGAGACGTTGCAAAGCATATTACCGATGCCCACACAAACGCCATGCGCTTTGAGCCAATCCATCTTGTAAATGCAGGCGACAAGCCTCCGAAAATCATACAGGTAGCCTCGCCAATGCCCATAAATACGGTAAAGTTGATGATGAGGCTGCCCATCGTTATGTCGCCGCCAAGACAGTATGTAAACATATATCCTGCCACGGCATAGCGGAAACCGTTAAAGAAGTTGGTGAATACGGCAACAAGGGTTATATAGCACCAAGGCTTGTTCTTGAACAGATTGCCAAACTGACTGAACGAGAAGCTCTCGGCACGCTTTGGCTTTATGCGTTCTTTGGTAAGCAGACCGCAGCCCATCGTCATAAGGCAGGCTACAAGTCCAAAGGCTGCTCCAAGCACGGCATACTGATGCTGCTCGCTTCCACCCACCAGTTTCTGTAAATAAGGGAAGATGAACAACGTGATGAATCCCATAGCGTATGCTCCCACCATGCGGAACGACGAGAACTGGTTGCGCTCGTTGTCATCGTCGGTCATTACGCCAAGGAGCGAACCGTAAGGAACGTTTACGAGTGTGTACATAGCCATCATCAGAATGTAGAACCCGTATGCCCATACGCGCTTTGCCGTGATGCCCAAGTCGGGCGTAAAGAGCAGCAGTGCGAACACCAGTCCGTAAGGAATCGCTCCGAAGATGAGCCAAGGGCGGTAAGTTCCCCACCGTGTCTGCGTGCGGTCGGCAAGCGAGCCCATGATAGGGTCAGTAACAACATCGAACATTCGGGCTATGAGCATCAGCGCAGCGGCATCAGCAAAGGTAAGTCCGAACACATTGGTAAAGAACAGCGGAAATGCAATGGACATAATCTTCCATGTTACGCCGCCGGCAGCGGCATCGCCAAGTGCATATCCGATTTTTTCAGACAGATTATTAAATTTCATAGGTCTTTAAGTATTATTTGTATAATGGTTAAATTTGTTTTCTATTGTTTTCTGATATCAGATTATTGCCGTGCAGTCTTCATGGAATCAGGAATGGGCGCTTTCCCAAGTGCCCATTCCGCACCATGAAACTTACTAACTACACAAAAACAATTATTTTTAATTCTAATATCAAAGAAGTTTCATTATTTCAAGATTCTTCGCAATCTGTTTGTTCAGAGTCTCTACTGATGCGCTTGTGGTAAGTCCGTCGGACGGAGTACCCATGCAGTAGTCAACGAGTTTGTCGATGGTAGATACCGCAACGTGCATTCTGGTGTCTGACGATGCGTAGTAAATCTTAACCGTTCCGTCCTCGTCGGCAATCCATCCGTTGGCAAAGAGCACGTTGCTCACGTCGCCCACTCTCTCCTCGCCTTCCGGAACCATGAAGAAGCCTCCCGGAGTTGCAATCTGTCGCGTAGGGTCGTCGAGGGCCGTCATGTACAGATACAGAACGTATCTCAGTCCGGCAGCGCATGCTCTTACTCCGTGAGCCAGATGCAGCCATCCCTTTGGAGTCTTTATAGGGTGAGGACCTTCGCCGTTCTTCACCTCTTTTATTGTATGATAGTGGCGCACGTCGATAATCTTCTCGTCGGTAACCACCGCGTTTGTTATGTCGTCAACAAGAGCCCAGCCAATTCCGCCGCCCGAGCCTGTGTCGATGAATCCGTCTTGCGGACGTGTGTAGAAGGCATATTTGCCGTCTACGAACTCGGGATGAAGAACCACGTTGCGCTGCTGGCTCTTGCTCTTCAGGTCGGGCAGTCTGTACCATGTCTTCAGGTCCTTTGTGCGGGCAATGCCGGCTGTGGCTGTGGCAGCCGATAGGTCGCCGGGCTGACTGTCATCGTGTCTTTCGGCGCAGAAAACGCCGTAAATCCATCCGTCCTCATGAGCCGTGAGGCGCATGTCGTATATGTTTGTTGCCGGAACAACATCGTCGGGCATCGTAATAGGATAATCCCAGAAGCGGAAATTATCTATTCCGTTAGGGCTCTCTGCCACGGCAAAGAAGCTCTTGCGGTCTGCGCCCTCAACGCGCACAACTAGCAGATATTTACCGTTCCACTTTATCGCTCCCGAGTTGAGCGTGGCGTTCATCATTATGCGCTCCATAAGATATGGATTAGTATTCTCGTCAAAATCGTATCGCCAGAAGACCGGTGTATGCTTGTTTGTGAGCACAGGATTCTTGTATCTTGTAAAGATTCCATTTCCACCTTCTACAGGTTCATTTTTTACGCTCAGAAACTTTTCGTGTTCTGCAAGCAGCTTTGCTACTTTCTCATTGAAACAGCTCATGATTTAATTTATATATAAGTAAACGTTTGGTTTTTGATGATATGTATGGGTTTTAAAAGATTTGTAGGGCAAAAGTATGCAAGATATGTACACAAAACAAATACTTTTTTTACAAATAATTCGCATTGTGTTATAGTGCACGATAACAGTTTAAGAAAAATAAAAAGGTACGACTCATCACGAGCCATACCTAACCATGAAACTTACTAACTACACTAAAACATATATTCTTTCCATTTCTTTTGTGTGCTTCTCTTGTTTGTTTCGAAAAGCTCCACAACCATATTTTTTCTATTGCAAATATAGAAACAAATATCTTAAAACAAAAGAAATTCGAGAAAAAAACGACGTCAAACTCGCGTTTTCTTGATTTATCTCACCTGCACAAATTATGTTGTACGCACACGATAATGACAACAGATTTTCTTCTTCAAAAATTTGCCTACAAAAGAGTTACGATGCCGGCATGATTTTCTTCCGCCGGAGAGGATTTGCCAAAATCTTGCACAACTCACTTGCACACGAAAATATAAAAATGATATTTATTTAACATTTCCTTATACTGTTATAAAATTTACAATTTATTTGACAAAAAAATATTCTTCATATATTTTTTTTCATTAACTTAGCAAACGAATAAAGGAATAGACGAGAGTTTATTTGCAGAAGATTAAAACACTAGTAATAATTTAATACAGTAAAAAAAACATGAATCCAAACACCAGAAGAAAAGCATTACTTGCAGGCGCATGCATAGCATTCCTGCTTGGAAGTGCACCTTCAGCATTTGCGTTTAATCCCGAAGCAAGGATTAGCAGCGCGCAGGCTGAACAGGGCAGGAAAATTGTAGGTACTGTAGTAGACAACGACGGCGAGCCGATTATAGGCGCAAACATCGTTGTGAAAGGTACTGGCAATGGTACAATAACCGACTTGTCTGGTAACTTTACCATTATGGCAAACGTAGGCACAACCCTCGAAATCTCTTTCGTGGGCTATGAGACACAAGTCGTAAAGGCTACCGCATCTAAAATGAGAATTGTACTGAAAGATGACTCTAAGAC